>NZ_KV786842.1:0-42364 GCF_001806955.1 Burkholderia sp. HMSC10F09 | reverse complement strand
ACGCGCTGCCGCGCGGCTCCCCGCGCGGCGCCGCGTGCGCGGCTTCGAGGCACGACTGGAACAGCAGCGCGGCGCGCGACGGCCGCGGCGAGCGCCGCAGCAGGCTGACGAAGCGGCACAGGTAATTGAAGCGATGCGGCGCGACCGGCTGCATCAGCCCCTTTTTCTCGAAGCTTTCCGCGTAATGGTCGGGCAGGAAGCCGAGATAGCGCCCCGACAGAATCAGCGTCGCGATCGATTCCTGGTCGGACGCGGTCGCGCTGCGCGTGAGCTTCGCGCGATGGCTGAGCTCCATGTTCGGCGAATGGAAGCCGAGCCCGGCGAACGCATGGTTGCGGATCGTCGTCCAGGTCAGCTTGCCGTGCGGCGCATCGAACAGCGGATGCTGACGGCCGCAGTACAGCAGCATCCGTTCGTCGAACAGTTCCGAATAGACGAGGCTGCCCGAGCTGCGGTGGGCGGGGATGATCCCGACCTGATAACTGCCGTCGATGATCCCGCGTTCGACCTCGTTGATCGACGCGACGTGCAGGTTCAGCGCGACGTCGGGCGCCTCGTCCGCGAACTGGCGGATCGCGTCGCCGAGCCGCGCGTTCGGATTCGTCGCGGTCTTGTCGAACACCGCGACGTGCAGTTCGCCGCCCATCCGGTCGTGAATGCCGTCGATCCGGCTGCGAAACGCCTCCATCGACGCGAGCAGCCGCAGCGTCTCCTCGTAGACGGTCTGGCCTTCGGGCGTCAGCGTGAAGCCGGCGCGGCCCCGCCGGCACAGCACGAGCCCGAGCCGCGTCTCGAGATCCTTCACGTGCCGGCTGATCGTCGAGATGCCGATATTCAGTTCCAGTTCGGCCGCCGCCATTCCGCCGCACTGGACGACGCCCTTGAAGACCCGCAGCAGCCGCAGATCCATGTCGCTGAGCTGCCCGAGCAGCGCGCGGCTCTTCGGTTTCTTTGCTTGCATAGTTGCGCAAGTGAACATTGATATTGCGATATTCAAAAGACTAATTGGCGTCCCGACAATGCGCAACATCATCACGAGGAGGAGGGGCGCGCCGCGCCGACCGACATGACCGACACCATCACCGCTCCGCAACAGGAACAGACGCCCGTGCGCACCGACGCCGCCTGGCTCGACGCGCACTGGATGCCGTTTACGGCGAACCGCCAGTTCAAGTCCGACCCGCGCATGATCGTCTCCGGCAAGGGCGCGTACTACACCGACGCCGAAGGCCGCAAGATCTTCGACGGGCTGTCCGGCCTCTGGTGTACGGGCCTCGGTCATGGCCGCGGCGAAATCGTCGAAGCGGTGAGCCGCCAGGTCGCGCAGCTCGACTACGCGCCGGCATTCCAGTTCGGCCATCCGAAGTCGTTCGAGCTCGCGAACCGGATCAAGGAACTGACGCCGGCCGGTCTCGACTATGTGTTCTTCACGGGCTCGGGCTCGGAAGCGGCCGACACGTCCCTGAAGATGGCGCGCGCGTACTGGCGCGCGAAAGGCAAGGGCACGAAGACGCGGCTGATCGGCCGCGAGAAGGGCTATCACGGCGTGAACTTCGGCGGCATCTCGGTCGGCGGCATCGGGCCGAACCGCAAGCTGTTCGGCCAAGGACTCGACGCCGATTTCCTGCCGCATACGCAGCTGGCCGAAAACAAGTTCTCGCGCGGCATGCCCGAGCGCGGCGCGGAACTCGCCGATCGCCTGCTCGATCTGATCGCGCTGCACGACGCGTCGAACATCGCCGCCGTGATCGTCGAGCCGTTCGCGGGCTCGGCCGGCGTGATCATCCCGCCGCAAGGCTACCTGCAGCGGCTGCGCGAGATCTGCACCGCGCACGACATCCTGCTGATCTTCGACGAAGTCATCACGGGCTTCGGCCGCGCCGGCGCGATGACGGGCGCGGAAGCGTTCGGCGTGACGCCCGACATCATGAACTTCGCGAAACAGGTGACGAACGGCGTGCAGCCGCTCGGCGGCGTGGTCGCGACCAAGGAAATCTACGACACGTTCATGGCCGCGGGCGGCCCCGAGTACATGCTCGAATTCCCGCACGGCTACACGTACTCGGCGCACCCGGTCGCCTGCGCGGCCGGTGTCGCGGCGCTCGACCTGCTCGTGAAGGAAGATGCCGTGGCGCGCGTGCGCGAGCTCGCGCCGCATTTCGAGGCGGCCGTGCACGGGCTGAAGGGCCAGCGTCATATCGCCGACATCCGCAACTACGGGCTCGCGGCCGGCCTGACGATCGCCGCGCTGCCGGGCGAACCGGCGCGCCGTCCGTACGAGATCGCGATGCGCTGCTGGGCGAAGGGCTTCTATGTGCGCTACGGCGGCGACACAATCCAGCTCGCGCCGCCGTTCATCGCCGAAAAGCGCGAGATCGACAACCTGATCAACGCGGTGTCCGACGCGCTGAACGAAGTGGACTGAGGCGCGCGCCGCACGATCCCGACCGTTGAATTGAATTCACGAAAGAGTCTGAACGATGAAACACGATAGCAACGTCACTTCCACGCTGGGCCACCTGATCGACGGCAAGCGCGTCGACGGCGGCAGCCGCGTCCAGCCGGTGTTCGACCCGGCGACCGGCGAATCGGACAAGAGCGTCGCGCTCGCCGACAAGGCGACCGTCGAAGCGGCGATCGCGTCCGCGCAGGCCGCGTTCCCCGCATGGCGCAATACGCCGCCGCTGAAGCGCGCGCGCGTGATGAGCCGCTTCAAGACGCTGCTCGAGGAGCATGCGGACGAGCTGTGCGCGCTGATCACGGCCGAACACGGCAAGGTGCTCGCCGACGCGATGGGCGAGCTGCAGCGCGGGATCGAGAACGTCGAGTACGCGACCTACGTGCCCGAACTGCTGAAGGGCGAGCACAGCAAGAACGTCGGCCCCGCGATCGATTCGTGGAGCGAGTTCCAGGCGCTCGGCGTCGTCGCGGGCATCACGCCGTTCAACTTCCCGGTCATGGTGCCGCTGTGGATGTGGCCGATGGCCGTCGCCTGCGGCAACACCTTCGTGCTGAAGCCGTCCGAGCGCACGCCGTCGTCGACGCTGCGCATGGCCGAGCTCGCGCTCGAAGCCGGCCTGCCGCCCGGCGTGCTGAACGTCGTGAACGGCGACAAGGAAGCGGTCGACACGATCCTGACCGATCCGCGCGTGAAGGCGGTTAGCTTCGTCGGCTCGACGCCGATCGCCGAATACATCTACTCGACCGGCTGCGCGCACGGCAAGCGCGTGCAGGCGCTCGGCGGCGCGAAGAACTTCGCGGTCGTGATGCCCGACGCGGACATCGACAATGCGGTGAGCGCGCTGATGGGCGCCGCGTACGGGTCGTGCGGCGAGCGCTGCATGGCGATTCCGCTCGTCGTCGCGATCGGCGAGGACACGGGCGATCGCGTCGTCGCGGGGCTGAAGGCCGAAATCGCGAAGATGAAGGTCGGTCCGGGCAACGGCGCAGGCGTCGACATGGGCCCGCTCGTCACGAAGCAGCACTTCGAGAAGGTGACGGGCTTCGTCGAGGCCGGCATCGAGGCCGGCGCGACACTCGTCGTCGACGGCCGCGCGGTGAAGGTCAACGGCCACGAGAACGGCTACTACCTCGGCCCGTGCCTGTTCGACCACGTGAAGCCCGGCATGCCGATCTATCAGCACGAGATCTTCGGGCCCGTGCTCGGCGTGATCCGCCTGAAGTCGCTCGACGAGGCGATGGCGCTGATCGACGCGCACGAGTACGGCAACGGCACCTGCCTGTTCACGCGCGACGGCGAGGCGGCGCGCTACTTCAGCGACAACATCCAGATCGGGATGGTCGGCATCAACGTGCCGCTGCCGGTGCCGGTCGCGTATCACTCGTTCGGCGGCTGGAAACGCTCGCTGTTCGGCGATCTGCACGCATACGGCCCGGACGCCGTGCGCTTCTATACGAAGCGCAAGACGATCACGCAGCGCTGGCCGTCGGCCGGCGTGCGCGAAGGCACGGTGTTCAGCTTCCCGTCGAACCGCTGAAGCCGACGTCGCGCGCATGGCGTCGCGCGGCGCATGCCCGCACGGATCGGCCGATCCGCGCGGGCTTTTTTACGGGCGGCGCTTACGGCGTCACCAGGTGCCACATGTTCTTGAAGTTGTCGCCGTTGCGGTCGCCCTGTTTCATGTCCTTCGAGAAGAAGTACAGCGGCTTGCCCTTGTACGCCCATTGCGGGCTTCCGTCGTCGCGCTTGACGATCGTGTAAGGGCCGACCGGCACGTCGGTCGCGCTGGCCTTGTACGGCGGCCAGAAGGTTTCGCACTGGCCGGTGCAGGCGCTGGTGCCGGCGTTGGGCGTGTCCTTGTCGAACGTGTAGACCGTCATGCCGTTCGCGGCGACGAGCGCGCCGTTTTCGACTTTGGTGATCGAGCCTTGGGCCGACGCCGAGGCCGAGGCGATCGCGAGCAGGGCGGAGCTGACGAGCAGCGCGGCTTTCATGATTCCCTCCTTGTAGTCCGGTGGACGGCCGCGCGTCGCGCGCACGGGCGGCGTGCGCACGGAACGCGCGAATGGTGCCGGAACGCGGCGCCGCGCCCGCCGGTGCGAGCGACACGGGGTCGAGTGGCGGCAAGCGGCGCGCTACTTTCACGATAGGCGGTTTTTTGCGGCGCTGCGAGCACAACCGATTCGCGTCGCGCGGTGCGCCGTGTCAACGCGTTCCGGCCCGGTGCCGTTGTGGAGTGATCCGATTCCGCCGGAGTTCCCGATGCGCAAGTGGCTGATGCTGACGATGCTGGGCTGCGCGTGTGCCGCCGCGAGCGCGCAGACGCTCGTTCATTTCCCGTCGACCGACGGACCGCCCGCGACGATGCTCGACGGCTACCTGTTTCCGGCACCGGGCGCCGGCCGTCATCCGGCGCTCGTGTTCCTGCACGGCTGCGCGGGCATGTTCGCGCGCTCGGGCCGCGTGACGGCGCGCGAACGCGACTGGGCCGCGCGCTTCAACGCAGCGGGCATCACGGTGCTCGAAGTCGACAGCTTCACGCCGCGTCATCACGGCCAGATGTGCTCGCCCGCCAGCTTCGACGCCGCGATCTATCGCGCGCGGCCGTTCGACGCCTATGGTGCGTTGCGGTATCTGCAGTCGCTCGAGACGGTGATGCCCGACCGCATCGGCGTCGTCGGCTGGTCGCAGGGCGGCGGCACGGTATTGAGCGCGATTCGCGCATCGAGCACGGCCCGGCCCGCATCGCTGCCGGACGGCGATTTCCGCGCTGCCGTCGCGTTCTATCCGGCACGCTGCAGCACGAAGGCGCAGGGCGCCGAGTGGCAAAGTACGGTGCCCTTGCTCGTGCTGATCGGCGAACAGGACGTATGGTCGCCGTTTGCCGCGTGCAAGGCGTTGTTCGATTCGGTCGCGCCGGGCACCGATGCGACGTTTCATGCGTATCCGGGCGCGTACCACGATTTCGACTGGCCCGACATGCCGGTGCATACGGTGCCGGCGTTCACGACGCGTGCGGGTGTCGTGCCGATCGAAGGTACCGATCCGGCCGCGCGTGCGGATGCCCAGCAGCGCGTGCTCGACTACGTCGGCGCGCATCTGCTCGGAAACTGACAAGCATGCAAGGCACGGCCCGTGCATCGACGTCGTTCGTTGCATCGTCGCGTCGACCAGACAAGCCGCCTGCACTCGGCCTTCACGTTCGACGCGTTTATCGGGCGGCGTCTTCGCCCAACGCCTCGATGAACCGCGAAAACAGTTCGGGCTGCGACGAGATGCCGAGCTTCGCGTAAAGGTGGCGGCGATGCACCTTCACGGTCTCCGGTGAAATCGCGAGCCGTTCCGCGATCGCCTTCGACGAATTCCCGCGCAGCACCATCCGCGCGATCGCCATCTCGCGATCGGTCAGCACGCCGGCGCCGAAGCGCGCGAGCGCATGCTCGACGCGCGCGCCGAGATCGTCGTCGCGCGTCGCGCGCGCGGTGTCGCCGATCAGGCGCCAGTGCTGCCGCATCGTCGCGAGCACCCAAGGCATCGCGGCCGTGAGCTTGCCGAGCGGCTCGACGTCGAAGCGCGCGGCCGCGCCGAGCGACAGCGACAGCAGCGTGTCGGCGTTCGGGCGCACGAGGATCTGGATTTCGTCGTCGCCGACTGCATCGCGAAAGTAGCTGAGGAAATACTCGCTCTGCCGGAACAGGTCCGGCGCGACTTCCTCGAGCTGGTAGCAGCCGTCGGCGAGCCCGTCGTGCGCGGCCTGCAGGAACGGATCGAGCAGATATAACCCGTTCAGGTAGAGCGGCACCGGCGACGCGCTGTCGCTGCCGCCCGCATCGTATTCGTCGAGCACGAGCGGCACGCCGTCGCGGCCGATCGCGGTCGCGAGCGCGTTGTCGAACGGCACCATCTCGTTGAGCAGCAGCACGAGAAAACGCCAGAAGCGCGGCTGGCCGAGATGGTCGATCGTACGGCCGAGCGCCTGATGCATCGCGATTTCGGAAAACAGACGGTCCATGCCAACTACCGAAGGGCGTAACACGAAGGGGGAATAGCGGTCCTGAATTTGGCTTCCTAGACTGCCACGCAATTCACCGGCCCGAGTATGGGCGTTCAAAAAAGCGCAGCATAGGAGAACGAGATGGCGATGATGTCGGAATCCACGGGCACGCTGCAAGCGACGCCCGACACGCACGACGCGCCGCGCGCGCTGACGCAGACCTTGAGCGTGCGCGACGCGGTGATGATCACCGTGTCGGGCGTGACGCCCGCGAGCTCGATCTTCGTGATCGCGCCGTTCGCGATCCAGCAGGCCGGCAGCGGTGCGGTGCTGTCGTTCGTGCTCGGCGGCGTGCTCGCGTTCGCCTTCGCGCTCTGCTATGCGGAGCTGTGCGCCGCGCATCGCAGCGCGGGCGGCGAATACGTGATGGCCAAGCGCGTGTTCGGCACGCTGCCCGGCTATCTGACCTTCATCGCGGTGCTGTCCGTCAGCGTGTTCATTCCGGCCGTGCTCGCGAGCGGCGCCGCGCCGTACCTGAACAGCGCGCTCGGCACGCGTTTCGGCAACCAGTCGGTCGCGCTGACGATCGTGCTGCTCAGCTACGTGCTCGGCATGCTGAACATCAAGACCAATGCGTGGATCACCGGTGCGTTCCTGCTCGTCGAGATCGCGGTGCTGATGCTGATCGCGGCGCTCGGCTTCGGTTCGCCGCATCGCGGCGCCGACGTGCTGATCGCGCCGGTCGTCGCGAGCGGCAACGCGCTCGTGCCGGCGACGCTTGCCGCCATCGTGCCGGCGATCGGCACGGCGATCTTCTGCTACAACGGCTTCGGCTCGGCGGCCTATCTCGCGGAAGACCTGCGCGGCGGCAACCGCAACGTCGCGAAGGCCGTGCTCTATTCGCTGCTCGTGATTCTCGTCGTCGAACTGGTGCCGCTCGCGGCCATCGTGATCGGCGCGCCGTCGCTCACCGACATGGCGAAGAGTGCCGATCCGATCGGCTATGTCGTGCGCTCGCTCAGCAATCCGGTCGTGTCGCGTGTCGTGAGCGGCGGCATCTTCCTGTCGGTGTTCAACGCGATCATCGCGATCGTGATCGCGATGGGGCGCTTGCTGTACAGCAGCGGCCGGCACGCGCTCTGGTCGCGCACGTGCAACCGCGCGTTCTCGACGATCCATCCGCGCTTCGAATCGCCGTGGCTCGCGACGCTCGCGCTCGCGGTGCCGTCCGCGGGCCTCGTGTTCGTGTCGAGCCTCGACGAGCTGACGGCGTTCACCGTCGACCTGCTGCTGCTGATCTATCTGGTCGTCGGGCTCGCGGCGCTCGCGAGCCGGCTCGTGCGCCGCGACGTGGAGCATCATTACCGGATGCCGCTCTGGCCCGTGACGCCGCTCGTCGCGGTGGCAGGTGCCGCCTACACGCTCTACACGACACTGTCGAGCGCGACGAAGCCGACCGATCTGCTGATCATCGCGGGGCTGCTGGTCGCCGCGCTCGCGATGTACGCGGCATGGGCGCGTCACAGCGACACGTTCCGCGCGCTTTGAGCATCGCGCCCGCCGGCTTGAACAGCGACTCTAGCGAGCTTTGAAACAACCGCCACACGGGAGGATTCGCATCATGCGCACGAGGGATCTCGGCATTCGCATCGGACTCGGCACGCCGGGCCGCTTCAACGCAATCACGGACGTACCGGGCGTGCGCGTCGGCCACTGCACGCTGAACGTCGACGACGGCGACGCGTCGGTGCGCACCGGCGTGACGGTGATCGAGCCGCGCGCGGGTGCGGCGCACGCTTCGCCGTGTTTCGCCGGCGTGCACGTGCTGAACGGCAACGGCGACGCGACCGGCCTCGAATGGATACGCGAAGCCGGCCTGCTGACGACGCCGATCGCGTATACGAACACGCATAGCGTCGGCGCGGTGCGCGACGCGCTCGTCGCGAACGAACGCGACGCGGCACGCGGGCGCGTGTACTGGTGCATGCCGGTCGTGATGGAGACCTACGACGGGCTGCTGAACGACATCTGGGGGCAGCACGTCGATGCGTCGCACGTGCGCGCCGCACTCGCGGCCGCACGGTCGGGGCCGGTCGACGAAGGCGGCGTCGGCGGCGGGACCGGCATGATCTGTCACGAGTTCAAGGGCGGCATCGGCACCGCATCGCGCGTGCTCGCCGCGAACGTGGGCGGCTGGACGGTCGGCGCGCTCGTGCAGGCGAACTACGGCGTGCGCGAGATGCTGCGCGTGGCCGGCTATCCGGTCGGCGACGTGCTGCGCCACGTGCATTCGCCGTTTCGCGCGCCGCAGGCGCAGGGCGAGGCCGGGATGGGTTCGATCGTCGTGACGCTCGCGACCGATGCGCCGCTGTTGCCGCATCAGTGCACGCGGCTTGCGCAGCGCGCGAGCGTCGGGCTCGCACGCGTTGGCGGCGGCACCGAGGATTCGAGCGGCGACATTTTCCTCGCGTTCGCGACCGGCAACGACGGGCTGCCGGCTGCCGACTACGGCAGCAAGGGCGCCGCGACGACGAACGTGAAGATGGTCAACAACGATCATATTTCCGCGCTGTTCGCCGCCGCCGCCGAAGCGGTCGAGGAGGCGATCGTCAATGCGCTGGTTGCGGCGGGCGATGTCGAATCGCGTGGCGCGCGCGTCGAAGCGATCGGGCACGGGCGGCTGCTCGACGCGTTGCGCGAAGTCGGTTGGCGGCCGGGGCACAGCGTGTAGCGCGAAGGGGCGACGCGCGCGTTCGTGAGGTCGATCGGCGCCCGATGCAGACCGGTCATGTGTGACGCGGGCATCGCAGGCGGCGGCGCGAACTCGCCGGCCGCGCGCCGCTCAGCTGCCGAAGTAGACGTTGCAGAAGCTGACCGGGCCGACGCACGCATTCGGATCTTCCGGATTCGATTGCGAACGGTCGACGCGGCCCGCGGCCTTCATCGATTCGGCACGGGTCGCCTGTTGCGGCACGTCGGCCGGCGCCGGTTGCGCATGAGCGACGGCGGCGGCAAGCGACAGGGCAACGACGGCGAGATGCAGCGGCTTCATGGTGACTTCTCCTGGGTAATCGCCAGTCCTGCTGGCAGTGCCCCGACTATAGGCGCGCGCTGCCTGAAGATTAATCACCGGCGCTGGAGAGCATATTTCCATCGTGTACAACGATGCCGTTGCGCGCGCATCGATCGTCAGCGGCGCGCGCGGTTGTACGGCGCATCCTTGTCGAGCAGCGCGCTGCGGATGAAGTGCAGGCAGCCGACAATGCGCTGCATGCTGCGACGCTCGTCGGGCACCGCATGCCAGGCGTTCAGCGCATGCTGCGCGGCGCGGATCGCGAGATTCACCGATTTCAGCGTGCGCGCATGGCGGTGCGGCGCCGGATCGTCGAAAAAGCGCGGCAGGTCGTGCAGCACCGGGTCGATCGACGCGGTCCATTGCAGCATCTGCGGCGGCTTCGAGGCACCGAACGCGTGCAATTCGTCGCGCAGGTCGATCACCGCATGACCGACTTCGAGCGTCGCGAGCATCCAGCGCAGCGCGTCGCGATGCTCGCGCGTGCGCCGCACGAGCAGCGTGCGCAGCTGCGCCATCAGATCGTGCGTGCTTGACTGAAAGCGTTGTGCCAGGCCGTCGCGCGCGCCTTCGCACGCGAGCGTCACCTGGCGCCGCAAATCGTGTGCGATGCGTGCGGTGAGCCAAGGCATGTGCGTCGGGAACACGACCGCGAACACGATCGCGCACATCAGCATCGCCGCGACGACGGCGAGCCCGTTGTTGAGGAGCAGCTCGGGGGTATAGGCGATCGTGTTGTCGGGGCCGGCGAGCAGGCAGAAGAACACCGCGAAGCCGATCCCGTAGCCGGACAGGCCGGACCGCGTCGCGAGGAACGCGCCGACGCCGAGCACCGGCGCGAGCGCCGCGCATAGCAGCGGAAAGCCGTCGATGTTCGGATACACGTAGCAGAGAAACAGATAGCCGGCCGCGGTCGCGCACGCGGCGCCGGCAGCCATTTGCGCGACGAACTTCGATGCGCGCGGCGACGTCGAGCTGAGCGCGCAGGCGATCGCCGTCGCGATTACCGCGAGCGCGCCGCTCGGCCATTCCGTCGCGATCCAGAAGCAGCTCATTGCGCCGACCGCGACGACCGTGCGCAGAAACGTGAAGCCGATGAAGAACGCATTGGTCTTCACCGCGTAGCGCGTGACCGAACGCTCGAGCGCGTGGTCGTCCCGATCGAGCGACGCGAACGTATCGGCATAGCCGAGATACTCGCCGATGAAGCGGAACATCAGTTCGATCGCGGTATCGAAGTCGAGCAGCCCGCCGGCCGCATGATCTTCGATTGCGCGCCGCGACGCGCGTGCCGCCTTCGGCAGCGCACCGTGAAAGCGGCGCAGTTCGAGCAGCGCGCCCGTCGTCGACGCGACACCGCGCCGGCGCTCGTCGCGCAGCGCTGCAAGCCGTTGCGCGAGCCCGTCGATATGCGGCGCGAGCGCATCGAGCACGGCGTCGGCGCGGTTCGCGCGCACGCGCTTCAGCAGCTGATGCAGCGCGTGCAGCCGCGTGCACGCATTCATGAATTCGCTGTTCAGCCGCGCGAGCCGGCGGCTGCGCGCACGCATGTGCGGATCCTCGAAAGACGCGAATGCGCGGTTCGCCTCGAAGCCGACGATCTCGTCGACGAAATCGGCGAAGCGGCGCTCGAGATCGCCGCGCGCGACGTCGCCGACGAGCGCATCGACCGCGAACGCCGGGAAATTCGCATGACGCGCGCTCAGCGAACGCATCAACGCCTTCGCGGCGCTGAGCGGCAAGATCAGCGCACTGACCGCGCCCGAGCAGGCGATGCCGAGCGCGACTTCGCCGGCGCGCGTCAATGCGGATTCGAACAGCGTCTGCGGCGTCATCACGGCCGGCAGGCCGATCAGCGCGGCCGTATAACCGGCGAGCACGAAGCCGTACCAGCGGAAATGGCGATAGCGGACCGCGAGTGCGATGCAGCCGCCGATCCACAGCGTGATGCCGGCCATATAGAGCTCGGGCTGCTGCGCGAACAGGCCGCCGAGCGCGAGTGCGGCGACGAGGCCGGCGGCCGTGCCGAGCACGCGATAAAAGCTTTTCGCGAACACCATGCCGGACATCGGCTGCATCAGCACGAAGACGGTCGTCATCGCCGTGCGCGGCTGCGACATTTCAAGGCGCATCGCAATGCCCATCGCGAGCAGCGCGGCCAGCACGGTTTTCGCGAGATGCAGCCAGATCATCCCGTCGGTGGCAGCCCAGTCGCGTGCGGCCTTGCCGAGCGGATCGAGCCGGGCGCTCCATCGTGGCGGTTCGACGGAAGATCGCTCGATCGCAGAATGTGGCTTCATGAAAGGAGGGGGCGCGCCGCGCGCCGGGCCGTTGCCGCAGCGCCTGCGAACGTGCCCGTTCGACTGATGAGGCGCCGATTGTAGGAGCGCGGCCGGCCGGCATTAACGCAGCTGCGGGGAAACGATAGTTGCAGCGCAAGTAACAATCTGCCGCACAGGCTGGAGGAAAATGGCGGCTCCGCTCTACGTGTGAACAGGAATGGATACGCTTCAAAACATGCGGGTGTTTACGCGCGTGGTCGAGACGGGCAGTTTCACCGCGGCCGCGCAATCGCTGAATTCGACGACCGGCGCGATGTCGCGTGCGGTGTCGGAGCTCGAGGCGCGGCTGCGCACCCGTCTGATGAATCGCTCGACGCGTCGTCTCGCGCTCACGTCGGCCGGCGAGAACTATCTGCGGCGCTGCCGGCAAATCCTCGCGGACGTCGATCGCGCGGAAGAAGAGGCCAGCTGCGCGCACGAGCGGCCGGCGGGCGTGCTGCGGATGCACAGCTTTGCAAGCGTCGGGCATCACTATGTCTTGCCGGCGCTCACGCGCTATCACGCGCAGTATCCGGAGGTGTCGATCGAGCTGTCGCTGTCACAGCGGATGCCGGACCTGTTCGACGGTACGAGCGACATGGCGGTCGTCACGGCGTCGTCGCTGCCCGATTCGGAGCTCGTGTCGCACCTGCTGGGCTCGACGTTCAGCATTCTCTGCGCGTCGCCCGACTACGTGCGGCGGCACGGCGCACCGGCACGCCCGCAGGAACTCGGCGCGCATGCCTGCCTGACGCTGCGCACGCCCGCGTTCCCGACGCACGAGTGGGTGCTCGAAGGGCCGGACGGCGTCGAGCAGATTCACGTGAGCGGGCCGGTGCAGACGAATACGGCCGAATCGCTCGCGCTCGCGATTCGCGACGGGATCGGCATCGGCATGCTGCCGCTCTATGCCGCGATCGATGCGCTGAGCGACGGCACGCTCGTGCGCGTGCTGCCCGAGCACATCCTGCAGAAGATGAACGTGTATGCGCTCTATCCGTCGCGCCGCTACATCGACGCGAAGGTGCGCACGTGGGTCGAACTGCTGCGCGCACAGGTGCCCGCGATGATTGAGCGCGACGTCGATACGCTGAACGCGATCGGTCGCGCATCGCAGCCCGCATGACGGCGATTGCGGCGCGCAGCGGCACGCGGCGCGCAATGGAACGGCAACGTTGAAGCGCCGCGCGCGGCAGGTTTCGTCGCGGCGCGGCCGACGCCGCGTACGCGATCGAAGGTTCGCCTGCGGCGCCGCTCATCGTGCGCTCGGTGCGCTCAGCGCGTCGGCTGCGCGGCTGGACCCGATTCGGTCGCCGCGACGCCGGCCGGACCGTACGCGGTCTGCGCGACCTTGCGTTCGGCGATGCGCTTCGCTTCGAGCCGTTGCTGTGCGGCGAGCAGGTCGTCGGGATAGTTGCCCGCGTCGCCGAGCGCCGGGTTGTAGCCGACCGACTCGAGGTCGTACAGCTCCTGCAGCACCTGCGCGCGCGTGACGGGCGACTTCGCGGCTTGCGCGAACGACAGCGCCGGTGCGGCGAGCAGAACGGCGGCAGTAGCGGTGACGACGAGCGATTTCACGATGTTCTCCTGTAGGAAAAAGAGCGTTCGGCGCGGCCTCGGCCGGTCGGCTCGAACGATGATTCGACGTCAGTCTACGAAGCGCGGCCGCGCGCAAACAGCCCGATTCCGTGCAAGCTCCCTTCCAGCGCGCGCAACATTGGCGTCGGCGCGCACGCGCGCCGGTACGCGTGCGCCGCCGACGCGCGTGTTCGCGTCAGAACCGCGTGCGCATCCCGATCGTGCCGACGATCTGATTCGGCGTGCTCGACGCGCCGCCGGACCCGTTGATGAATGCCTGGTAGCCGCGGCCGGACGCGTGCTGGTACATCGCTTCCGCATAGACGTCGGTGCGGCGCGACAGCTTGTAGACGGCCTGCAGGTCGACCTGATGCCATTTCGGATCGGTGCCGTGCCGGCTGTCCGGGTTCGACACGCTGGCGTCGGTGTAGACATAGGCGGCGCCGAGGCTGAAGGCCGGCGTGAGCGCATAGCGCAGGTTCACGTCGAAGTTGTTGAACGCGATCTGGCCGGTCGAGCCGAACGCGCCGGTGTTGTCGTACTGCGCGCGCGTATAGACGAAGCCGACCGTCGCGGGCCCGAACGTGTAGCCGATGCCGCCGCCGTACGAGCGCATGCGGTCGGCGCCGATCGACCAGCCGCCCTGATTCACGCCTTTCGCTTCGGCCGCATCGGTCGCGCCGGGGCTCGCGCTCGTCGTGCCCTTGGTGCCGTTCATCTGCAGGTAGGCGCCGGCAAGTTTCAGCGGGCCGTTCGTATAGCTGACGGCCGCGCTGTACGCGCGATTCGCGCCGAAGTTCGTCGCATTCGAAAACGCGTACATCGCGCCGAACTTGAAGCCCGCTACCGTCGGGCTCGTGTACTTGACGGCGTTGTTGATGCGCAGCGAATGGTTCAGGTTGTCGTTGTCGAACGGATGTGCGAAGCCGGCATCGCCGAAATCGCCGGCCGTTGCCGACAGCGGCGCGACGAAATCGACCATCGTGTCGTACTGGCGGCCGAGCGTCAGCGTGCCGTAAGCGTCGTGCGTGAGCCCGACGTACGCGTGACGGCCGAACAGCTTGCCGTCCTGACCGAGCGCGCCGTTGTTCGCGTTGAAGCCGTTTTCAAGCACGAACAGTGCCTTCAGGCCGCCGCCGAGGTCCTCGGTGCCGCGAAAGCCGATGCGGCTGCCGTTGATCGTGCCGCTGGTCATGCGCCACAGCGACGCGCCGTTCGCGTTGTTCGTATACGCGATGCCGGCGTCGATCAGCCCGTACAACGTGACGGCGCTTTGCGCGTGGACGACCGGGGCGAACAGGGCGGCGACCGATGCGCCGGCAATAAGCGTTTTCTTCATCTCAAGACTCCTGCGTGTGGGATCGAAACGGGCGCAAGTATAGGAACGCGCACCGTGCGTGCGGCGCGCGTGCGGGCGAGCGGTCCTTTGCGGATCGAACAAGAGTCGTTCACAAAACCGACACGTCGAGCGGCGCGCGAGCGATGCGGGCCGTTGTCGCGCGACGGCGCGCCGCGCACGCGGTTCCGCTGTCGCATCGCCGCAACACGCGTGCGTCGGCCGACGACGGTTGATCGGCGCGACCGACGCGCGGAGAATGGGTGTCGTCCCCACCGATTGGAGGCAACGATGCCCACGCCAGCGCCCCTTCCGCCGATCAGTCCGGCCGTCTACTACCGCGATCCGCGTGCCGCGCTCGAATGGCTGGAGCGCGCGTTCGGCTTCGGGCGCGGGATCGTCGTCTATACGCCCGACGGCCAGGTCACGCATGCCGAACTGACGCACGCGGGCGGCGTCGTGATGATCGGCGGCTACTGGGCCGAGTTCGTCGCGAGCCCGCCGGACGTCGGCGGCCGCAACACGCAGAGCGTGCACGTGCAGCTCGCGACCGGCATCGACGCGCACTGCGAGCGCGCGCGGCAGGCCGGCGCGGACATCCTGCAGGAGCCGGCCAATCAGTTCTACGGCGACCGCACGTATCGCGCGCGCGATCCCGAGATGCACGTATGGACCTTCGGCCAGCACGTGCGCGACGTGACGCCGGAAGAAGCTGCCGCGCAAACGGGACTCAAATTCGAAGGGTGGTCGTGACGGGCGGCATCGCGCGTCCGGTTCACCCGTGTTCGTCCGATCCGGTTCACCGCATCCGGCTGCCGCGGCGCGCGTCGATGTGCGCGCGGCCGCTCCGCATCCACGAGGAGAGTTCCGCATGAATCTGTTCAATGCACGCCTGCGCGGCCGCGACGGGCTGTTTACGATCGGCATCGACGCCGGCACGATCGCGCGAATCGACGCGCAGCCTGCGCCGATTGCACCGACCGGCGCCGACGATCTCGACGCGGGCGGTCGCCTCGCGATCCCGCCGCTCGTCGAACCGCACATCCATCTCGATGCGGTGCTGACGGCCGGCGAGCCCGCATGGAACATGAGCGGCACGCTGTTCGAAGGCATCGAGCGCTGGGCCGAGCGCAAGGCGACGATCACGCATGACGACACGAAGGCGCGAGCGCACGCGGCGATCGCGATGCTGCGCGATCACGGAATTCAGCACGTGCGCACGCACGTCGACGTGACCGATCCGTCGCTCGCCGCGCTGAAGGCGATGCGCGAAGTGAAGGACGAGGCGCGCGGCTGGATCGACCTGCAGATCGTCGCGTTTCCGCAGGAGGGGATCGAATCGTTCGAGGGCGGCCGCGCGCTGATGGAGCAGGCCGTCGAGATCGGCGCGGACGTCGTCGGCGGGATTCCCCATTTCGAGAACACGCGCGAGCAGGGCGTCAGTTCGATCCGCTTTCTGATGGATCTCGCGGAGCGCACGGGCTGCCTCGTCGACGTGCATTGCGACGAAACCGACGATCCGCATTCGCGCTTTCTCGAAGTGCTCGCCGAAGAAACGCGCGTGCGCGGGATGGGCGCGCGCGTGACGGCCAGCCACACCACCGCGATGGGCTCGTACGACAACGCGTATTGCTCGAAGCTGTTTCGGCTGCTCGCGCGCGCGGGACTCAACTTCGTCTCGTGCCCGACCGAGAGCATTCATCTGCAAGGGCGCTTCGATACGTTTCCGAAGCGGCGCGGCGTCACGCGCGTCGCGGAGCTCGACCGGGCGGGGCTGAACGTCTGTTTCGGCCAGGACTCGATCCAGGATCCGTGGTATCCGCTCGGCAACGGCAACATCCTGCGTGTGCTCGATGCGGGCCTGCATATCTGTCACATGATGGGCTATCGCGATCTGCAGCGGTGCCTCGATTTCGTCACCGATCACAGCGCGACCGCGCTGCAGCTCGGTGAGGGATACGGGATCGCCGTCGGCCGGCCGGCGAATCTCGTCGTGCTCGACGCCGACGGCGATTACGAGGCCGTGCGCCGGCAAGCGAAGGCGACGCTGTCGATCCGGCACGGCAACGTGATCATGCGGCGCGAGCCGGAGCGGATCGCGTATCCGGGCTGAGCGCCGGCATGGCGGCAGCGGTATTCGTCTAACGCATGAATCGATTCTAAAAATACGTTTGTCTCATGGTGGGCGCGCGCCTACGATTCGGTGCTGACGGCGGCGCGCGCAGTGCGCGCCGTGTCGATTTACTCCGGTCACCGAACTCATGCGCGCCGATCTGCCGTCCGCTCCGTCCTCATCGTCCTCCGCTCCCGCCGTGAGCCCGTTCGCGCGGATCGCGGCCGTCACGATTGTCACCGGCATCGGCGCTGGGCTCGGCGGCATGCTGCTCGCGCTGCTGCTGCACGCGATCCAGCATCTCGCGTACGGTTATGGCGCCGCGCATCTGGTCGGCACCGAAAGCTTTCTCACCGGCGTGACCGACGCCGATCCGCTGCGTCGCGTCGCGGCGATGATCGTCTGCGGCATCGTCGCGGGCGGCGGCTGGTGGGCGCTTTACCGCTACGGGCAGCCGCTCGTCGGCATTCGTCGCGCGGTGCAGGCCGGCGACCCGCGGATGCCGGTCGTCAGCACGACGATGCATGCGCTGCTGCAGATCGTCACCGTCGCGCTCGGCTCGCCGCTCGGCCGCGAAGTCGCGCCGCGCGAGATCGGCGCACTGATCGCGGGGCGGCTCGCGCATCGCGCGGGGCTGACGCGCGATGATTGCCGCTTGATGGTCGCGTGCGGCGCGGGCGCCGGCCTTGCGGCCGTGTACAACGTGCCGCTCGGCGGCGCGGTGTTCGTGCTCGAGGTGCTGCTCGGCACGTTCGCCGTGCGCGCGGTGGCCGTCGCGCTCGTCACGTCGACGCTCGCCGCCGTCGTCGCATGGATCGGGCTCGGCAACGAACACCAGTACACGATCGCGCCGTTCGTGCCGAGTGCGCCGCTCGTCGCGTGGTCGATCGTCTGCGGGCCGCTGTTCGGCTTCGCTGCCTACGGCTTCGTGCGGCTCACGACGCGGGCGCGCGCCGATGCGCCCAAGGACGTACGGCTGCCGATCCTCTCGCTCGTCAATTTCGCGGTGATCGGCGTGCTCGCCATGCGCTTTCCGTCATTGCTCGGCAACGGCAAGGGGCCCGCATCGCTCGGCTTCGACGGCACGCTGACGATCGGCATCGCCGCGACGCTGCTCGTGCTGAAGGTCGCGATCGAAGCGGCCAGCCTGCGGGCCGGTGCCGAAGGCGGCCTGCTGACGCCTGGTCTCGCCAACGGCGCGCTGCTCGGCGTCGTGCTCGGCGGGCTGTGGAACGCCGTCTGGCCCGGCGCGTCGCTGGGCGGCTGCGCGCTCGTCGGCGCGACCGCATTCCTGGCCGCGTCGATGCAGATGCCGATCACGGCCGTCGTGCTGCTGCTCGAGTTCACGCGCGCGAATCACGACAGCCTCGTGCCGATGCTGCTCGCGGTGGCCGGTTCGCTCGTCGCATACCGGTTTGCGCAGCAGCGCGCCGAACGGCGCGCGACGACACGCGCCACGCTCGTCACGCGCGCGACCGCCGCGCGCTGATGCGCTGACGCACGATCGCGGCGGCACGCTCGGCCGCTTGGCGCCTGCCTCGTTTCCCGTCCATGCCGGTTCGCACGTCGAAGCGCATCGCGCGGTTCTGTGCAAGAATCCGCGCGACCCGCGCTTTCCCATAACCACATGCGCGCGGACGTCCCTATCAGGAAACGAGGAGTACAAGTTGATTCAACGCATTGCCCGCTTCTTCACGCAGGTGGTTCACCGCGTGCTGCCCGACCCGTTGATTTTCGCGATCCTGCTGACGATCGTCACGTTCGCGCTTGCGTTCGGCCTCACGCCGAATTCGCCGGTGCAACTGACGACGATGTGGGGCTCGGGCTTCTGGAACCTGCTCGCCTTCTCGATGCAGATGGTGATGATTCTCGTCACGGGCCACGCGCTCGCGAGTTCGCCGCCCGTGAAGCGGCTGCTCGTCGCGCTCGCGAGCGCCGCGCGCACGCCCGCGCAGGGTGTGATGCTCGTTGCCTTCGTCGGCGCGCTCGCGTGCGCGATCAACTGGGGCTTCGGGCTCGTGCTCGGCGCGATGCTCGCGCGGGAAGTCGCGCGCCGCGTCGCCGGCAGCGACTATCGGCTGCTGGTCGCGTCGGCCTACATGGGCTTTCTGAGCTGGCACGGCGGCCTGTCGGGCTCGGTGCCGCTCGTCGCCGCGACGAAAGGCAATCCGATGGAAAAGACGATCGGCCTGATCCCCGTGTCGCAGACGATCTTCACCGGCTACAACGCGTTCATCACGATCGGGCTGATCGTGATGCTGCCGTTTCTCGCGCGGATGATGATGCCGAAACCGGGCGACGTCGTCAGCGTCGATCCGGCACTGCTCGCCGAGCCGCCGAGCGTCGAGCGCACGCTCGGGCCCGACGCGACGCTCGCGGAGCGCCTCGAGGAGAGCCGCGCGCTGTCGGTCTTCGTCGCTGCGCTGTGCGCGGCGTTTCTCGTGCTGCGGTTCGTGCAGAAGGGCTTCGCGCTCGACATCGATACGGTGAACCTCGCGTTCCTCGCCGCCGGTATCCTGCTGCACCGCACGCCGATGGCTTACGCGCGCGCGGTGGCCGGCGCCGCGCGCGGCGCGTCGGGGATCATGATCCAGTTCCCGTTCTACGCGGGCATCCAGGCGCTGATGGACCATTCGGGCCTCGCGGGCGTGATCACGAAGTGGTTCGTCGACATCGCGAACGTGCACACGTTTCCGCTGCTCGCGTTCCTGAGTTCGGCGGTGATCAACTTCGCGGTGCCGTCGGGCGGCGGTCACTGGGTCGTGCAGGGGCCGTTCGTGATGCCGGCCGCGCAGGCGCTTGGCGCCGATCTCGGCAAGGCCGCGATGGCGATCGCGTACGGCGAGGCGTGGACCAACATGGCGCAGCCGTTCTGGGCCTTGCCCGCGCTCGCGATCGCGGGGCTCGGCGTGCGCGACATCATGGGCTACTGCGTGACGACGCTGCTGTTTTCGGGGGTCGTGTTCGTCGCGGGGATGTATCTGTTCTGAGCGCGTTCGGAACGGCCGGTGCGCGCGGGCGAGCGTCGGTTCCCACGCGCGCCGGCCCGCGCCGCACCCGTCATGCGACCGAACGCGCGCGCTGCCGTTCGTGTCCGTGACGCAGCGCCAGGCTCGCGAGCGCCGCGACGACGAGTGCGGCCGCCAGCAGCGTCAGGCCGTTCTTCGCATCGCCGGTCGCCTGTTCGATTGCGCCGACGACGGTCGGGCCGACGAAACCGCCGAGCAGGCCGCAGGTATTGACGAGGCCGAGGCCGCCGGCGAGCGCACTGCCGGCCAGCCGCGAGGCGGGAAACGTAAACACGATCGACTGGACGACGAAGAACATCGACGCGGCGACGCACACGCAGAGCAGTCCCGCGAGCGGGGAGGCGTGCGCGGCGCCGACCATGCCGGCCGCCATCACGACGAGGCCCGCGCACAGCAGCGCGCGCGAATGCCGCGATTCGCGCGCGAAGCGCGGCAGCGTCGCGGCGCCGAGCGCGGCGGCCAGCCATGGCAGCGCCGTGAGCAGGCCGACCGCGATCGGCGACAGCCGGCCCGATGCGCCGATAATCGCCGGCAGAAAAAAGATCACCGTGTAGATCGTCAGCTGATGGCAGAAGTACACGAAGATCGCGAGCCAGATCTGCGGGTCGCGCAGCGCGGCGCCGAATGCGTGGCCGCCGTGCGACGCGGCGCCGGCGTCCTGTTCCGCGGCGAGCGCGCGCTCGAGCGCACGGCCCGTGTCCGGCGCGAGCCACGGCGCGGCGCTCGGACGGTCCGGCAGCCGTGTCCACACGACGAACGCGAGCAGGATCGCCGGAATCCCTTCGATGACGAACAGCCATTGCCAGCCGTGGAAGCCCAGCGTGCCGTCGAGTTCGATCAGCGCGCCGGCCAGCGGGCCGCCGACCACGTTCGCGATGCACACGCCGAGCAGGAAATAGCCGGTCGCGCGGGCGCGCTGTTCGCGGCCGAACCAGTACGTCAGATACAGCATCACGCCGGGAAAGAGCCCGGCTTCGGCTGCGCCGAGCAGCAGCCGCATCACGTAGAACGATGTTTCGCCGCGCACGAACGCCATCGCAACCGACAGCGCGCCCCACGTGATCATGATCCGCGTGATCCAGAAGCGCGCGCCGACGCGGTGCATGATCAGGTTGCTCGGGATTTCGAATAGCGCGTAGGTCAGGAAGAACAGTCCGGCGCCGAGGCCGTAGGCGGCGGACGAGATGCCGAGATCGACGCCCATCGAATGCTTCGCGAAGGCGATGTTGGTGCGATCGAGAAAGCTGATGACATAGGCGGCGATCAGCAGCGGCATCAGTTTGCGGAACAGCAGCCGGTTCAGCGACGCGCTTGCGTCTTGCGCGGCGGACGGCAGGGCCTGAGCGTGATGAGTGGACATGCGGACGACTCCGTTAAGGGCGAACCGGCGCGCACGGCAAGCACGACGTGCCGCGTTCGACAGAGGCCGCCGCGCGGGGCGCGGCGAACGAGCAGACGACGGAGCCGCGCGCCGGCGGCGCTCGACGGGAGCGGGGCGATATCGGGCGTCCTGGCGCCGGTTCGGGCCGGCGCCGCGTCTCTGCGCTTGCGAGTCCTGCTTGAGTGGGCGTGCGAGCGCGCGATCAGAAGTTCACTGCGTCGCCGCCCTTGAGCGCGAGCATCGCGCGCGCCTCGGCCGGCGTCGCGATCTCGAGCGACAGCCCTTCGAGCACCTGCCGGATCTTCAGCACCTGCTCGGCGCTCGATTCGGCCAGTTTGCCGGGCCCGATCCAGAGCGAATCCTCGAGCCCGACGCGCACGTTCGCGCCCTGCGCGGCGCCGATCGTCGCGAGCGGAATCTGGTTGCGTCCCGCGCCGAGGATCGACCACACGTAGTCGCGGCCGAACAGGCGATCGGCGGTGCGGCGCATGTGCATCAGGTCCTCCGGATGCGCGCCGATGCCGCCGAGCAGGCCGAACACGCTTTGTACGAAGAACGGCGGTTTCGCGAGCCCGCGATCGACGAAGTGCGCGAGGTTGTACAGGTGCGAAATGTCGTAGCACTCGAATTCGAAACGCGTGCCGTTGGCGCCGCAGCGCGTGAGGATCGTTTCGATGTCGGCGAACGTGTTCTTGAACACGAGATCGCGGCTTTTCTCGAGATGCTCGCGCTCCCATGGGTGCTTCAGTTCGCGAAAGCGCTCGAGCATCGGATACAGGCCGAAGTTCATCGAGCCCATGTTCAGCGAGGCGATTTCCGGCTGGAAGTGCAGCGCAGGGCGCAGCCGCTCCTCGACGGTCATGTGCGGACTGCCGCCTGACGTGAGGTTGATCACGGCGTCGGTCTGCGCCTTGATCCGGGGCAGGAATTCCTCGAAGACGGCCGGATCCTGCGTCGGCTTGCCGTCGGACGGATTGCGCGCGTGCAGATGGAGGATCGCCGCGCCGGCGCGGGCGGCCGCAACCGCGGCCGTCTCGATCTCGTGCGGCGTGACGGGCAGATACGGCGACATCGACGGCGTATGGATCGCGCCGGTCGGCGCACAGGTGATGATGACTTTGCGAGCGTTTGCCACGGATCGGTTCCTTTCGTTGGACGGTGCAGGAGGGCTCAGAGCACTTCGACGTTGCCGCAGACGGAGATCGCCTGGCCGGTGATGCCGTGCCCGCCGGGCGAGCACAGGAACAGCGCGGTCGCCGCGATTTCGGCCGGCTCGGTCATCCGGCGCAGCGAGATCCGTTCGAGATAGCGCTGCTCCATCTCGTCGTAGCCGATCCCGAGCTGTTGCGCGCGCGCTTCGATCACGCGGCGGATGCGCGGGCCGCGCACGATGCCGGGCTGGATCGCATTCACGCGAATGCCGAGCGGCCCCAGTTCGATCGCGAGGCTCTTCACGAGACCGACGACCGCCCATTTGGTGGCCGCGTAAGGCGTGCGGTACGCATAGCCGAGCCGGCCCGCGACCGACGACAGCGCAATGATCGCGCCGCCGTGCTTCGACTCGCGCAGCAGCGGCACGGCGCGTCGCGCGAATTCGAATTGGGCGTTCAGATTGATGGCGACCGTCTGCTCCCACTGCGCGGGATCGATCTCGTCGATGCCGCCCGTCGGGCCCGCGATGCCCGCGTTGTTGACCAGTACGTCGAGGCCGCCGAGCGCGGCCACGACGTCCGCGAACACGCGCTCGACCGCCGCGCTGTCCGATACGTCGGCAAGCGTTGCGCCGACCGCGGCACGCGACGGCCGGTCGGCGAGCGCCGCGATCGCGGCCTGCGACGCGTCGCAGACATGCACGCGCGCACCGCATTCGGCGAACGCATCGGCGATCGCGAGGCCGATGCCGGATGCGCCGCCGGTCACGAGGACGCGAAGGCCGTCATAGGGTTTGAGCAGGTCGGAAGCGGTCATGCGCGGTTGTCTCCATCGTTGATGTTGTCGGATGCGGCGCGCCGCTGCGCGCGGCGTTACGGCTTTGCGTTCACGCGGCGCGGCGCCTGCTCGGCACGCAGCGTCGCGGCCAGATCGTGCGCGGCACCGCCGATGTCGAGCGCGATGCCGGCGCGCACGCCGGCGCCGTCTCGCCGCTCGAGCGCATCGACGACCGCGCGGTGCGCGTCCATCGAGCGCCGCATGTGCGGGATGTCGAGCGCGACCATGTTCAGGAACGGCCCGACGCGCATCCACAGGTTCTCGACGATCGCGAGCGTGCTGTCGCTCGCGCCGTGCGCATAGATCGCGCTGTGAAACGCGAAATTGCTTTGCAGATATGCGCGCGACCGGCCGGCTTCGGCGTGCGCCTGCATGGCCTCGCAGGTCTTGCGCAGGGCGGCGATCTGCGCGTCGGTCATGCGTGCGCACGCGCGTTCGGCGATGCAGCCTTCGAGCGCGATGCGCACGTCGCGCAGTTCGTCGAGCATCTCGAGCGTCATCGGCGGCACGACGAGCGCGCGGTTCGGGCCGTCGACGAGCGCGCGTTCCGCGTGCAGCCGCGTGAGGGCCGCGCGCACCGGCATCGTCGACGAGCCGACGGCCTCGGCCACGCTGCGCAGGCTCAGCGCCTGGCCCGGTGCGAAGCGGCCGCTCATCAGCGCTTCGCGCAATTGGCGATAGACCTTGTCGGCCATCGTTTCCTGTTCGATGGCCTTCAGTACGGGCGGGACGATGCGAGGCGCCAAGGTACGGTTCTCCTGGTTTGATCTGCGATCTGTGATCACACTTGCGATGGAGGAAGTGTCGGCGATGAGGCGGGGGTAGTCAAGGCGAAAGGGATTGGGGAAAACGTGGGGGTGGGGAGGGATGGCCGTCATGCGGGACGCATGCGAGGCGGTCGGCGCGTCGTGCTATCGGCAGGCGTCGCCGGATTCGCTGGCCAAGGTGGGCCTGGGCGCGGTGCCGCGAGCCGTCGCGTCGACGCGCGCCTGTGCTGCAGACGCAGAGCAAGCCGATTCCAGCGTCCGGATCGAATTGCGGACGCCGCCTTTCCCGACACACGCACGCCACCCGATCGCCAGCCGCCCATCGATCATGCAGAATCGAACCCTTCGTGTCCCCCGACAAGCACGCCATGACCGATCCGACCGATGCTCCCGGCCGCCGTGCGTACGCTGAATTTGCCCAGCGCTACGCCGACATCGCGCCGACCAAGCCGAACAACGCGCTTTACGAACGGCCGGCGACGCTCGCGCTGCTCGGCGACGTCGCCGGCCTGACGGTGCTCGACGCCGGCTGCGGACCCGGCATCTGCAGCGAGCTGCTCGCACGGCGCGGCGCGACCGTTCATGCCTTCGACGTGACGCCCGAAATGGTCGCGCTCGCCAGCGCGCGCTGCGCGGGGCTCGCCGTCGATGTCGCGCACGGCGATCTCGCCGCGCCGCTCGACTGGCTGCCCGATGCGTCATTCGACAAGGTGCTGTGTTCGCTCGCCTTCGACTACGTGCGCGATCTCGCGCCGACGCTGCGCGAATTCGCGCGCGTCGCGCGTCCCGGCGCGACGCTCGTGTTCTCGATGGCACACCCGATGCGCGACTGGATCGACGAGCGCACGCGCGGCGATCGCCCGTACTTCGAAACGTCGCGCTTCGGCATGTACTGGTCCGGGTTTGGCGAGCCGAAGCCCTATGTCGAGGCGTGGCGGCGGCCGCTTGCCGACATCCTGAACGCGGTCGCCGACGCCGGCTGGCGGCTCGACCGCTTCGTCGAGCCGCAGCCGCTGCCCGAGATGCAGGCCGTGGCGGAGCGGCTGTACGCTGAGTTGTCGCTCGCGCCCGCGTTCCTGTGCGTGCGCGCGCGACGCTGATCACGCGCGTCGTACGACGCGCCCAGCTTCGCTCAGTGCCCCGGCTCGTCGGTCAGCGTGGCGAGGAACGCCTCGATGTCCTTGATGTCCTGCGCCGTCATCGCCGGCGTGTCGCCCGGCTTGCGATCGAATGGCGCGTCGGTCACGTCGACGTTCGCGCGGTACTTCGGCGGAATGTCGTCGTATTGGTCGACCTTGCCGTCCGCGCGGCGCGCATAGAACTTCTGCGGTGCGATGCTGCGTTCGTTGTAGAACGCCATCACCTGATCGAGCGTGTGGTACACGCCGTTGTGAAAGAACACGTGGCGTGTCGCCGCGTTGCGCAGCGTCGGCGTCAGGAACATCCCGCAATATTGCGTCTGGTCCTTCAGATCCTCGCGGAACGGTCCGCACACGCCGAGATCGTAGAACGACGGATCGCGGTTCTGCGCGAGCTGCCGGTTGCGCGGCACGGCGAGCGCTTCGTACTGGTAGTCGGTAAACATCGGCGGCAGCCCGTCGGCGCCGGGCTTCGACAGATGACAGCCCGCGCAATTCGCCTTGTGCGGATCGTTGAACAGCCGCAGGCCGCGCAGCTCCGCCTGCGTGAGGCGCGCGCGGCCCTCGAGCCAGCGGTCGTACTTGCTGTTGTACGGATGGAACGACGGATCCTCGACCTGATAGCGCGCGATCGCGAACATCGCTTCGGACACCGCGAGTTGCGGACTGTCGAACACGCGCGGGCCGAACAACTGCAGGAACTGCGTACGGTGCGACGACTGCGACAGCTTGTGCGCGACCTCGTCGACGCTCGCATTCGCCATCTCGACGGGGTTCAGCAGCGGACCGAATGCCTGCTGCTGCAGCGTGTCCGCGCGGCCGTCCCAGAACATTCCGCCTTGCGGTACGAGCTGCGGTGCGGCCGAGGTGCCGGCCACCTTCTGCGCCTTCACGACGCCGGCCGCCGCGGCCGCCTGCTGCGCGACGCTCGGTGCGTCGTCGTTTTCGCCGGCATCGGGGCCGATGCTGAAGTTCGGCTGCCGATACAGGTACATCAGCGACGGCGGCGGCCGATAACCGTGCTGCGTCATCGCGAGGCCGCCCGGCTGCACGTCGAGCGCGTTCGGCGGCCCGTAGGCGTGATCGGGGTTGTGGCACGACGCACACGACTGCTTGCCGGACGCCGACAGCGACGCATCGAAGAACAGCGCGCGGCCGAGCTGCGCGACCGCGGACAGCGGCTGCACGGGCGGCCGCTGCAGCACGATCGGATGCGGATTCGCGCCGGTCCAGTCCGCGACGATGTCGCCGATCGCGGCCGGCGTATGTGCGGGAAACGCGATCGCGAAGGCGCCGTAGCCGATGACGGCCGCGCCGAGCGCGAGCGCCGCGCGGCGTGCGAAGCGGAAAGGGGCGCGCGGCGCGGCGGCGCCGGGCGTGTCGGGAGACGGAAACGCGGAACGGACTGTCATGCTGTCGCTCGGGAATCGAAGGCCGCACGAGGCGGCGCAATAAAACGAAAACGGCCGGCGCACGCAGCGCCGGCCTGCTGCGCGACGACGCCCGTCAGATCGACGGCGCGGCGCTCAGCGTGGTGCCTTGCGTCGGATCGAGATAGAGCGGCGTGGTATTCGGCTTCGACGCGAAGTCGAACAGCCCGCGCAGGTCGCCCGCCGATGCGTCGAACGAACCGCCGCCGATGCGCTGCCCGCCGAGCCAGTTGTCCTCGATGAAGCGCACGACGGACGCCTGGTCGATCATCGTGTGGTCGACGTAGTTCTGCTTCGCGTACGGCGAGATCACGACGAACGGAATGCGCACGCCGGGGCCGCAACGGCCGTTCACGGTGCCGCCGTTCACGCCGGTCGTGCCGCCGCTGCCGCACTGGCCGTTGCCGCTGACCTGGTCGACAGCGTCCGACGACGCGCGCGTAGGCGCCGTGTACGCATGGTCGTACCAGCCGTCCGAGTCGTCATAGGTAACGATCACTGCGGTGTTCTGCCAGTCGGGCTGCTGCTGCAGGAAGTTGACGACCTTCGTGACGAACGCCTGCTCGTCGAGCGGATCCGAGTAGCCGGCATGGCCGTCCTGCGCGGCCGGCGCCTTCAGGAAGCTGACCGACGGGAAGTTGCCGGCCTTCACGGCGGCGAAGAAGTCGTCGGTGTCGTACTGGTGATTCGCCGGTTCGGGCGTCTTGCCGTCGGTTTCGACGCTCGAGCCGATCGCCGCGATCGAGCTCGGACGCGTGTGCTGCGGATTCGCGGTCGACGCGTAGTACTGGAACCAGTTGTGATGCGGGATGTAGTCGGCGGTCGCGGCGTTCACGGCGGTCGCGACGGTGCTGCGGTTGCAGCCGGTCGTGCCGTTGCTGTTCGTCGTCGACAGGTTGAAGCCGCCCATGAAGCCGCCCCACGTGATGTGGGCCGCGTTCAGCAGGTCGCCGATGTTCTTGCCGGACATCATCGCCTGATCGGTCGTGCTCGAGCAGACGTCGTAGCCGGGATCGACGTCGTTGATCATCGTGTAGCCGCCCTGGCCGTCGTTGATGTAGTACGAGCTCTTCGCGAGCGTCGACGGCTGCGCGGACGTCTTCACGATCTGCATGCCGTTCGTCTGGCCCGACACGACGTTCAGTGCACCGGGCGTCGACGGACCGTAGACCGTCGTGTACGCGTTGTCGCTCATCGCGAAGCGCTGCGCGTAGTTCCACAGCGCGGTCACCGTATTGCCGTCGAAGTAGCCCATCACCTGGCCCTTGGTGCCGAACGCGCCGGCGCCGCCGGACGAGCCCTTGCCCGTGTATTTCGGGAACAGGTCGGCAAGGCCGTTGTCCTCGGCCTGCTGTTCGGCCGTGTACGCGTGGTTCTGGTCGGCGGTCGCCGCCTGCGTGCGGTCGAGACGGAACGGGTTCGCGGCGTCGGTGCCGTTCGCGGTGTTCGTGAAGTTCGGGTTCGCGGTGAGCAGCGTGCCCGTCAGGCCGTTGACCGTCGGCGTGCCCGCCTTGGCCGTAAACGCCGGCTCGCCGGCCGGGTTCGCCGCGTTCGGATAGGTGCCGAAGTAGTGGTCGAACGAGACGTTTTCGCCGTAGATCACGACGAGGTGCTTGATCGGCGTGGCGGTCTGCAATGCGTCCTGCGACGAGACGGGCGTCGACGTCGGATCGTCGCTGCCGCCGCAGGCGAACAGCGTCAGCGCTGCGCCGGCGCAGGCGGTAACGAGCAAGGCTTGACGGAACATCGGGAAACTCCGGGTAGGTTTTCGGCGGTGGAAGCGGCGCCGTCGCCGGGGCGTTGGACGCGGCGCGCGCGATAGAGCACCGGCATTGAAACAGCCTGACGTGAAGATATGGGGACGGACTGGTTTCGCCTGCATTGCGCTGCGGTATCGATTTCATTACTTCGTCGCGCGCGGCGAAAGACAACGGAAAGGGCGAACGGCGCGCGGGGCGCATGATGGGGAGCAGGCGTCGGCACCCGACATGAGCGAGAGGCGGTTTTTGACAACAGTGTGACAGCTTCATAGGATGAACGCCCGCTGCGGCGACTTCGCCGTGCGCGTCATCCGGAGCCGTCAGCGTGCCGATCCCCGTCCTGTTTGCCGTTCTGTGTGCCGCCTTCCTGCACGCATCGTGGAATGCGCTGGTGCGCAGCAGCGGCGACCGGTTGCGCTCGGCCACCGTCCTGCAGATCGCGATCGGCGCGTTTGCGCTGCTGTTCCTGCCCGCGGCCGCGCCGGTCGCGCCGGCGAGCTGGCTTTATGTGATCGCCTCGGCCGTGCTGCACGTCGTCTATACGCTGCTGCTCGTGCGCGCATACGAGCACGGCGATCTCAGCGTCGCGTATCCCGTCGCGCGCGGCACGGCGCCGCTGCTCGTCACGCTCGGTGCGGCGGCATTCGCCGGCGAACATTTAAGCGCGGGTGCGCAGGCCGGGCTCGTGCTGATCTGCGCGGGCATCATGGCGATCGGACTCGAGCGCGGCCGCGCCGCGACGCACGCGATGGCGCAGGTCCTGCCGACGGCATTCGCGACCGGCGTGTCGATTGCCGCATACAGCGTGGTCGACGGAATCGGCGTGCGTGAAAGCGGCAGCACGGTCGGCTATACCGCGTGGATGTTCGTGCTGACGGGTGCGCTGATGGCCGCGTACTATCGGCTGCGCGCCGGGCCGCTGCGGGTTCTGCAGGATGGGGCGGAAACGGCGAAGGCGGCGTGCGGCGGCGTATTCGCGGCGCTCGCGTACGGCATCGTGATCTGGGCGATGGACCGGGCGCCGATGGGGCCCGTATCGGCGCTGCGCGAAACGAGCGTCGTATTTGCTGCGCTGATCGCACGCGTGTATCTCGGCGAGCGGCTGACGCCGCGTCGCGCGGCCGGATGCGCCGTGATCGCGGCCGGTGCGCTGTTGATCAGTACATTCGCTGCCGTGCGCTGAGTCGCGCGGAATAGTGCGGAATGGCGCGGCGGGGTCGGCGGCCGATGCTCAAACGGAAAGACAGGGCGCCCCGCACATCGCGAGACGAAAGAGCACGACCGCCCGTGCCGCGGCAAGTGCACGATCGCCCGTCACTCTTCGACCGGCATCGCGCTCGTGCACTTGATTTCGTCGAGACAGACGCTCGAATGCACGCCGCTCACACCGGGAATGCGCATCAGCGTCTCGAGCAGGAACCTCGACAATCCCTTCAGATCGTGGGCGACAACCTTCAGCACGTAGTCGATGTCGCCCGTCACCGAGAAGCACTCCTGGATCTGCGCGAGATCGGACACGAGCTTCTGGAACTTCGACAGGTCGCGGATATGCCCGCGCTCCATCGTCACGTGCACGAACGCCGTGACGCCGAAGCCGAGCGTATCGGGGCACAGCCGCGTCTCGTAGCGGCGGATCGCGCCGATCTCCTCGAGCCGCCGGTGACGCCGCAACGTCTGCGCGGGCGACAGTCCGACCGCTTTGGCCAGTTCGAGATTCGACGCACGGCCGTTCTCCTGCAGGATCGCGAGCAGGTGGCGATCGATGCGATCGAGAACCGGTTCAGGCATTTTTGTTTCCTCATCTGTCTCCTGGATGCAATCTTATCTCATAATGTAGGGTTTGCATGAACGGGTTACGAAACCCGATTTCCCGACCGCGACGCTAAACTGACGCCGGATTTTCGTGTGCGCCCGCCTGCTGCAGCGGCGGGCGACGGCCCGGCGACCGTGCGCAGACACGGCGACGGGCATCGGGCACCGCCACGCGAAGATTGCAGTCCCCAACCCGGCGGCTCCACGAACGGCCGCCGGCACAGCAAAACAGCGCCCGGCACCCCGAAGGCGCACCGCTTCCGGCGGAGGCGGACAGAGTGGAGAAGACATGGTTTCTGGAAACGAGAAGGACGGCCTGAAGCGTGGGCTGAAGAACCGGCACATCCAGCTGATTGCGCTGGGTGGCGCGCTGGGTACGGGGCTGTTCCTGGGCATTGCGCAGACGATCAAGATGGCCGGCCCGTCCGTGCTGCTCGGCTATGCGGTGGCCGGCGTCGTCGCGTTTTTCATCATGCGTCAGCTCGGCGAGATGGTCGTCGACGAGCCCGTCGCCGGCTCGTTCAGCTATTTCGCAGACAAATACTGCGGGCACTTCACAGGTTTCCTCTCCGGCTGGAACTACTGGGTGCTCTACATCCTCGTCAGCATGGCCGAGCTGTCGGCCGTCGGCATCTACGTGCAGTACTGGTGGCCCGGCGTGCCGACGTGGGTCTCCGCGCTCGTGTTCTTCGTCGTCATCAACCTCGTCAACCTGACCAGCGTGAAGTCGTACGGCGAGACGGAATTCTGGTTCTCCATCATCAAGGTCGCCGCGATCGTCGGCATGATCGGCTTCGGCGGCTGGCTGCTCGCGAGCGGGCATGCGGGACCGGAAGCGAGCGTCGCGAACCTGTGGCAGCACGGCGGCTTCTTCCCGAACGGCGTGTCGGGCCTCGTGATGTCGATGGCCGCGATCATGTTCTCGTTCGGCGGGCTCGAACTGGTCGGGATCACGGCGGCCGAAGCCGACGATCCGAAGCGCAGCATTCCGCGCGCGACGAACCAGGTCATCTACCGGATCCTGATTTTCTACATCGGCGCGCTCGGCGTGCTGCTGTCGCTGTATCCGTGGCAAAAGGTCGTGTCCGGCGGCAGCCCGTTCGTGCTGATCTTCCATGCGCTGAGCAGCGACGTGGTCGCGAACGTGCTGAACGTCGTCGTGCTGACGGCGGCGCTGTCGGTGTACAACAGCGGCGTCTACTGCAACAGCCGGATGCTGTTCGGCCTCGCGAAGCAGGGCAATGCGCCGAAGGTGCTGTGCTCGGTCAACCGGCGCGGCATTCCGCTCGCCGCGCTCGGCGCGTCGGCACTCGCGACGGGCGTCTGCGTGCTGGTCAACTACTTCATGCCGGGCAAGGCGTTCGAAGTGCTGATGGGGCTCGTCGTGTCGGCGCTGATCATCAACTGGGCGATGATCACGCTGATCCATCTGAAGTTCCGTCAGGCCAAGCGGGCAGCCGGGGAGGAGACGTCCTTCCGCAGTCTGGGCTATCCTTTCACGAATTACCTGTGCCTGGCGTTCATGGCTGGCATTCTCGTCGTGATGTACCTGACGCCGGATCTCCGCCTGTCGGTGTACCTGATTCCCGTGTGGCTCGCGGTTCTCGCGGTCGGGTATCGCTTCCGTCAGAAGAATGCCGGCTATGCGCTGCGTAACGGCGCATCCGCACGCTGACGCGCGCCGCGCCCGATCATTCCTCCAAACGAGACCGACATAGCCATGTTCGAACATATCGAAGCGTATCCGGGCGATCCGATCCTCACGCTGAACGAGAACTTCCAGAAAGATCCGCGCGACCGCAAGGTCAACCTCAGCATCGGCATCTATTTCGATGCCGATGGGCGGATTCCGGTGATGGGCGCGGTACGCGAAGCCGAAACGGCGCTGCAGCGCGAGAGCGGCCCGAAGCCGTACCTGCCGATGGTCGGTCTGGCCGCGTATCGCGACGCGGTGCAGGCGCTCGTGTTCGGCGCCGATCATCCGGCGCGTGCGGCCGGTCGCATCGCGACCGTGCAGACGCTCGGCGGCTCGGGCGCGCTGAAGGTCGGCGCGGATTTCCTGAAGCGCTATTTCCCCGACGCGCAGGTATGGCTGAGCGATCCGAGCTGGGAAAACCACCGCTTCATCTTCGAGCGTGCGGGCTTCACGGTGAACACGTATCCGTACTACGACGAAGCGACGGGCGGTCTGAAGTTCGACGCGATGCTCGCGGCGATCGACGCGCTGCCGGCGCGCAGCGTCGTGCTGCTGCATGCGTGCTGCCATAACCCGACCGGCGTCGATCTCGACGAAGGTCAGTGGGAAAAGCTGATCGACGTGATCGAAGCGCGCGAACTGCTGCCGTTCGTCGACATGGCCTACCAGGGCTTCGGCGCGGGGCTCGACGCCGATGCGTTCGCGGTGCGCGAACTGGCGCGGCGCGGCGTGCCGGCGCTGGTCGCGAATTCGTTCTCGAAGAACTTCTCGCTGTATGGCGAACGCGTCGGCGGGCTCAGCGTCGTCTGCGAAGATGCGGCCGCCGCCGAGCGCGTGCTCGGCCAGCTTGCCGGCGCCGTGCGCTCGAACTACAGCAACCCGCAAACGTACGGTGCAAAGGTCGTGTCGGCCGTGCTCAATACGCCCGCACTGCGCAAGCAGTGGGAAGAAGAACTCGCGGCGATGTGCCGCCGCATCGCGCGCATGCGTCAGGCGATCCACGACGGGCTGCGCGATCACGTCAGCGGCGAAGCGCTCACGCGCTACGTGAAGCAGCGCGGGATGTTCACGTATACGGGCCTGACCGAATCGCAGGTCGAAGCGCTGCGCGAAGTGCACGGCGTGTACATCCTGCGCTCGGGCCGCATGTGCGTGGCCGGGCTGAACGATTCGAACGTCGGCATCGTCGCGGATGCGATCGGCAAGGTGCTGAAGAGCGGCGTCTGAACGCGGTTGCATGCGTCGCGAAAACCGGCTGTCTCCTCGACGGAGGCAGCCGGTTTTTTTATGCTGCCGTCCGCCGCCGCCCCCCTGTCGCGGTCGCAGGCACAGCAGTACGATCACGGAATCGTACGCAGATCGACACGGAACGCATGGGTATACGGATCGTACAGCTGGGATCGCCGCGCGCAACGGGCGAAGGGGTGCGGATCGGCACGGTGCGGCGGCCGCCGCGCGGCGTGCCGAAAGCCGAATTCGCCTCGCGCGATTATTACGACGTGTGGCTGCCGACGCTGTCGCCGAGCGCCGAACTCGTCGCGCAGGCGCAGGCCGCCGAAAGCGACGCCGAATGGCGCGCGTTCAAGCGTCACTTCCGTGCCGAAATGGCGCATGGCGATGCGGCGAAGGTGCTCGATCTGCTCGCGGCGCTGTCGGCGACGACCGCGTTCTCGATCGGCTGCTATTGCGACGACGAAAACCGCTGCCACCGCAGCGTGCTGCGCGAACTGCTCGCCGAACGCGGCGCGACGATCGAACCGGCCGCACGATAACGGCGCCGCCCGCTTGACGCAGATCAAGCGTGCGGCGGCACGCGCCACTATGCTCACGTGAACGGATGCGGGCGCCCGCCCGCGCAGGCGCGGCCGCCGATCGCGCCGCCGGGCACGGCGAATGCTCGACGAAACCGACGGCCGACCCATGCCGCAGCTTCAGGCGGCGCGGCCATCGCCGGTTCGACGGCCGACACCGCAGGAGGAGTCATGACACTGCAGGGCAACATTCACGAGCGCGACTGGTCGGTCGAAGTCGAGACGCGGCCGTGCGAATCGGGCGAGTTCCGCTGCCGCGTATCGGTCGAGCACGGCACGGGTGCCGGGCGATTTCACCATACGTTCGAGCACAGCCACGCGTATCCGACCGAGCACGAAGCGATGATCGAAGGTTTGCGCGCCGGGATGACGTGGATCGAACTGAAGATGTCGCAGGCGTTCAACGTCTGAGGTTCACAGGCGACCGCCGGCGGCTGGCGGGCCGCCGCAGCCGCGCGTCGGTTCGCGTGCGTCACACGCGGGAGAGCGCCTGCGCGTCGAGAATGCGCACGCGTTTGCCGCGCGTTTCCACGAGCGCGTCGCGATGGAAGCGCGAGAACATCCGGCTGACCGTTTCCAGCTTCATCCCGAGATAGCAGCCGATTTCCTCGCGCGTCATCCGCAGATTGAATTCCGAGGCCGAATAGCCGCGCGCCTGGAAGCGCGACGACAGATTCAGCAGAAAATGCGCGACGCGCTGCTCGGCCGACATCGTGCCGAGCAGCAGCATCTGGCTCGATTCGCGCACGATCTCGCTGCTGAGCAGCTGATAGAGGAAGTGCTGCATCGGCTTGATCTCGCGGCACGCTGCTTCGAGCGCGTCGAACGGGATGATGCACACGACGCTGTCCTCGAGCGCGATCGCGTCGCAGCAGTGCCGACCGCTGCCGATGCCGTCGAGGCCGAGCGTTTCGCCGGCGATCTGGAAACCCGTCACGTGCTCGCGGCCGTCGCGATGCATCATCACCGTCTTGAACGAGCCGGCGCGTACCGCGTACAGACTGTGGAACGGATCGTCCGCGCGGAACAGCGCATCGCCCTGACGCACGTGGCGCGTCGCGCAGATGATCGCGTCGAGGCGGCTGTACTCGGCCGCGGTCAGGTGCGGCGGCAGGCACATCGCGCGCATCGCGCACGCGGAGCAGCGCGCGGCTGCCGGCTTGGCCGAATCGGCGCGCGCGATGGCCTGAAACGGGCTCGGTTGCGGGCCGGTCACGGGCGCGTCGAGGACGCAGGCGGTAGCAGTGGACATGAGACACTCCGGCACGGTCAAGGTCGGTGCGCGCGTGCGTGCACCAGCGATTCGATCAGGCGGCACGCGGCGTCGAATTCGACGGTCTTGTCGAAGAAATAATCGGCGCCGGCAGCCGCGCACGCCTGTCTGAATGCCGGCGCGGAATGGTTCGTCAGCACGATCGTGACGATGCGCGGGACGGCCTTCGACAACATCCCGATCAGGTCCAGGCCGCTGCCGTCGGCAAGCCGCAGATCGACGATCACGACGTCGGCCCGGCTGCGGTGGATCTGTGTCCACGCGCGCTGGCCGTCCTCCGCTTCGCCGACGACCGCGACGCCGCGGATCGCGCCGACGAGCAGCGCGATCCGGCGCCGCACGGGTACGGCATGGTCGACGAGGAATACCCGCAGCACAGCGGGCGACGGACCGGCATTCATCGAGCCAGTATCGTGCTGCGCCGCGGAAAAGGAAATCGGCGGAATTGGAAGTTGGCGTAGGCCGCTTCGTCGCGTTGTAGGGGTTTTCCTACAGTGGGTGCGGCGCAACGAACGCGGGCGCGCAGCGGGTACCGCATGCTGCGCGCCGCGGGCGCGGCTCGGCGCTGCGTCGGCGGCTCAATGTTGGGCGCCGTTCAGCGCTGCGCGCGCGCGGCGAGCGCATCGCGCGCGGTGCGGCATGCGGCGAGATCCCATGCCGCGCAGCCGACCGTCTTGAACAGCATCGGGCCGCCGCGCGCGAATGTGCCGTTCAGCACGTCGGCGAGCGAGGCGACCTGCTGCCAGTCGACGTTCGCGCCGATCAGGTCGCCCGCTTCATGGCGTGCGCCGGCCGGATCGTCGACGACGAGCCGGCTGTGCCGCACGGTGTCCGCCGCGATTTCGGCCGCATCCGCCGTGAACGCGCCGACGCCGACCACGAGCCGGCCTTCGCGCGCCGCGTCGCGATAGACGGGCGTGCGGCTCGTCGTCAGCGTAACGACGACGTCGATCGCATCGGGAATCGCATCGTCGTCGAGCGGCACGAGCTGCGGCGCGTGCGCGCGATGTGCCGCGCAGAATTCAGCCGCGCTCGCGGCCCGCGAACCGCGCACGTGCAGCCGCGCGTCGGGAAAGAGCGCCGTGAACGCCTCCGCGTGATTCGCGGCCTGCTTGCCCGTGCCGATCAGCAGGATGTCGCGCGGCGTGCCGTGCAGCGCCTGGACGCCGAGCGCGGTGACGGCTGCCGTGCGGCGACCGGTGACGGTCGGGCCGTCGAGCACGAAGCGCATCTCGCCGGTCGTCGCATCGCACGCGATCACCTGGCCGAGGATCGTCGGCAGCCCGCGCGCCGCATTGCCGGGACACACGTTGACGAGCTTGTGGATCGCGAGATCGTGCGCGCTGGACGGCATCGACAGCATCACGCCGCCGGCCTGCAGCGGCACGACGAGCCGCTCGGGGCTGACGATCTTTCCGGCCGCGTAGTCGGCGACGGTGCGGGCGAGCGTGGCGAGCAGCGCGTGGTAGTCGAGCAGCGCGGCCGTATCGGCAGCGTCGAAAACGGGAGTCCGGGAGAGAGCGGTCATCGTAGGCGTCGGTGAGCGTGGACGAGCGCGCGGTGCGCGCGACGGGCTGCCGGATACCGCGACAGGTGGCAGGCTGGATCGAATTTATACCAGTTTGCCGCGCGGCGGCAAGTCCGGAAACCGAGCGTCCGGCCGAGTTTGGTTCTAATATCTGTCCACCGATCGCTGTCGCGCGCCGCGCGGGCGATCGATCCGTTTCGATTCTCATCCGACCACGCAGGAGCCCCCAGACGATGTCCGCGCGTCCCGAATCCCCCGAAGGCGGTTTCCGCCCGCTGCAAATCTACGAGCAGGTTGCGGAGAAGATCCGGGACGAGATTCGTGCCGGACGCTATGCGCCCGACACGCGGCTGCCGTCCGAGCGCGAGCTCGCGGCGCTATTCCAGGTCGGGCGGCCCGCGGTGCGCGAAGCGATCGGTGCGTTGCAGAACGAGGGGCTCGTGTTCACGAAGCGCAATTCGGGCACCTACGTCGTGTCGTCGCCGCTCGACGTGCTCGCGCAGCGCGGCGACGCGCGCGATCCGTCCGAAGCCGACGTGAGCCCGACGTCGACGCTCGACGTGCGGTTGATCCTCGAACCCGCGATCGCACGGCTCGCCGCCGCGCACGGGCGCGCCGATCCGGTCGCCGAGCGCTATCTCGCGCAGATGGAAACGATCAGCGACATCGACGATCCGCGGCAGCGCGCGCTATGGAACGAGAGCGACCGGCTGTTCCATCGGCAACTCGCGCTGATGACCGGCGACGCATTGATCGTGAAGATCGCCGACGAAGTCGCGAAGACGATGGATCAGCCGTTGTGGAAGCGGCTCAAGGACGACGGCATCTACGACGCAGGCCGGATCCGGCTCTACGTGTCCGAACACCGGCTGATCTACGAAGCGATCGTGTCCGGCGATGCGGACGCGGCCGCGTTCTACGTCGAGCAGCACATCCGGCGCGTTCGACGCGACATCGCGCCGAAATAGCGGTGCGCCGATCTGGTCGGCATCGGAACCAGATTGCTACCGATTATTTTGAAATTGCTTGCGGGCCGACCACGCGTCGTCTACATTGGTTGCGATCCAACCAGTCGGGAGCGCGTCATGCGATACCTCGTTACCGTGCTGTCGGTTGCCGTCGCGGCCGGCACGCTCGCGTCGGCTCATGCGCAGGAAGTCGTGACGATCGGCCACTCGGCGCCGCTCACGGGCCCGCAGGCCGCGAACGGCAAGGACAACGAAAACGGCGCGCGGCTCGCGGTCGACGAACTGAACCGGGCCGGCGTGAAGGTCGCGGGCAAGACGGTCACGTTCCGGCTGCTGTCGGAGGACGATCAGGCCGATCCGAAGGTCGGCGTGCAGGTCGCACAGAACCTCGTCGACAAGGGCGTCGTCGCGGTGCTCGGCCCGTACAACTCGGGCGTCGCGATTCCGGCGTCGCGCGTGTATGCGAACGCCGGCGTGCCGATCCTGCCGGTCGCGTCGAATCCGGCGCTCACGCGGCAGGGCTTCAAGAACATCTTCCGGATCGGTGCGAGCGACGAGCGGCTCGGCGGCAGGATGGCCGCGTTCGCCGCGACGACGCTGAACGCGAAGACGGCCGCGATCATCGACGATCGGACCGCATACGGACAAGGGATCGCCGAGCAGTTCGCGAAAGTCGCGAAGGCCAACGGCATCCGGATCGTCGACCAGGAATACACGAATTCGTCGGCGACCGATTTCCTCGGGATCCTCACGAAGATCAAGGCCGGCAATCCGGACGTGATCTTCTTCGGCGGCTATGCGGCGCAAGGCGCGCCGATGGCCAGGCAGATGAAGCAGCGCGGGCTGCGCGCGAAGCTGCTCGGCGGCGACGGCATCTGCTCGGCCGACATGGGCAAGGTGGCGGGCGAGGCGGCGTCGATCGTCTACTGCGCACAAGGCGGCGTCGCACTCGACAAGACGCCGGCCGGCCGCGCATTCCTGAAGAAGTATCACGACACCTATCACACCGACACGCAGGTGTACGCCGTGAACTATTACGACGGCGTGAAGCTGCTCGCCGATGCGATGGCCAAGGCCGGCACGACCACCGACAAGGCGAAGCTGATCGCGCAGCTCGCGAAGTCGGACTACGCGGGCGTCGCGGGCACCTATTCGTTCGACGCGAACGGCGACCTGCAGGGCGCGCCGACGACCGTCTACGTGATCCGCAACGGCTTGCCCGAGCCCTACGCGCGATAGCCGTACGCCCGTCACCGGCGGCGCGCCGCGCCGCCGTCGTTTCGCGTTCACGTTCTCGAGTCGATCATGAAGATCTCCCGATCCCTGTCCACCGTCGAAGTCCATACGGGCGGCGAAGCGTTCCGCATCGTCACGAGCGGGCTGCCGCGTCTGCCGGGCGACACGATCGTGCGGCGCCGCGCATGGCTGAAAGAGCACGCCGACGAGATCCGCCGCGCGCTGATGTTCGAGCCGCGCGGCCACGCCGACATGTACGGCGGCTATCTGACCGAGCCCGTGTCGCCGAACGCGGATTTCGGCGTGATCTTCGTGCACAACGAAGGCTATAGCGACCATTGCGGGCACGGCGTGATCGCGCTGTCGACTGCGGCGGTCGAACTCGGCTGGGTGCAGCGCACGGTGCCGGAAACGCGCGTCGGCATCGATGCGCCGTGCGGCTTCATCGAGGCGTTCGTCCAGTGGGGCGGCGAGCACGCGGGCCCCGTGCGTTTCGTCAACGTGCCGTCGTTCATCTGGCAGCGCGACGTGTCGGTCGACACGCCGTCGTTCGGCACCGTGACCGGCGACATCGCGTATGGCGGCGCGTTCTATTTCTACGTCGACGGCGCGCCGTTCGATCTGCCCGTGCGCGAATCGGCCGTCGAACGGCTGATCCGCTTCGGCGCGGAAGTGAAGGCCGCCGCGAACGCGAAGTATCCGGTCGTGCATCCGGAGATTCCGGAAATCGATCACATCTACGGGACGATCATCGCGAACGCACCGCGCGATCCGCGCTCGACGCAGGCGAACTGCTGCGTATTCGCGGACCGCGAAGTCGACCGTTCGCCGACCGGTTCCGGCACCGGCGGCCGCGTCGCGCAGCTCTATCAGCGCGGGCTGCTCGCGGCCGGCGACACGCTCGTCAACGAGTCGATCGTCGGCACCGTGTTCAAGGGGCGCGTGCTGCGCGAGACGACGGTCGGCGGGATGCCGGCCGTGATCCCGGAAGTGGAGGGCAGTGCGCACATCTGCGGTTTCGCGAACTGGATCGTCGACGAACGCGACCCGCTGACCTACGGTTTCCTCGTGCGCTGAACGCTTGCGCCGCCGGGCGTGCGCCGCGCGGCGGGGCGTCGCGCGAGTTTTGGTACGATGCTGCCTTTCCAGCAGATCCCCGACCCGCGTGAATCGCCGAAACGAGTCGTCCGTGCGCGACCTTCTTGCCCAATGGGTTGCGCGCGCGCAACCGGCCGCGGCCGCCGCCGCCGTGCCCGTCAAGCGTATGCTGGCCGCCGGCTGGCACCATCTCCGTCATCCGACGCGCCGCGGCGTGCTGCTTGCGGCCGCCGCCGTGCCTGCACTATTCGCGTTGTACGTGCTCGCGCTCGTGCCGTTCACGCCCGGCATCGGCGACATCCGCAAGGCGCGCGTCGATCAGCCGGCGCGCGTGCTGTCGGCGGACGGCAAGCTGCTCGCCGAGTTCAAGCCGTCGAACCGCGAATGGGTGCCGCTCGCACAGATCTCGCCGCACGTGGTCGATGCGCTGATCGCGACCGAGGATCACCGGTTCTACCAGCATCATGGCCTCGACTGGCGACGCACCGCGTCGGCCGCACTCCACACGTTCTCCGGCGACCGGCAGGGCGGCTCGACGATCACGCAGCAGCTCGCGCGCAATCTGTATCCGGACGAGATCGGCCGCGCGCCGACGCTCACGCGCAAGCTGAAGGAGGCGATCACCGCGCTGAAGATCGAGGCCGTGTACAGCAAGGACCAGATCCTCGAGACCTACCTGAACACGGTGCCGTTCCTCTACAACGCGTACGGCGTCGAGATGGCCGCGCGCACCTACTTCGACAAGTCGGCCGACGAACTCGACGTGCTCGACAGCGCGACGCTCGTCGGCATGCTGAAAGGCAACAGCTACTACAACCCGGTGCTGAACCCGGAACGCGCGCTGCAGCGGCGCAATACGGTGCTCGGCCAGATGGTGAAGTACGGAAAGCTGACGCCCGCGCAGTTCGCGCAACTGCAGCGCCGGCCGCTGCGGATCGACTTCGAGCGGCAGAAGGAGCCGCCGGGGCCGGCACCGCACTTTGCGCAACAGCTGCGCAAATGGCTGATCGCGTGGGCCGACCGCAACGACTACAACATCTATTCGGACGGGCTGATCGTCCGCACGACGATCGACGCGCGGCTGCAGCAGATGGCGACGCAGGCGCTGATCCTGCAGACGAACGAACTGCAGCGCATCGCGAACAACGCGTGGAGCGGCCGCGACGGCTGCGGGACCGACAACGAAGTGTTCCGCACTTTCATGCGCGAATCGCCCGAATACAAGGCCGCGCAGGATGCCGGCAAGGACGACGCGGCCGCGATGAAGGCGCTCGCCGCGGATCGCGGCTTCATGCGTGCGCTGTGCAAGGCGAAGACCGACGTGCAGGCCGGCTTCGTCGCGATCGATCCGCGCGACGGGCAGATCCGCGCGTGGGTCGGCAGCCGCGACTTCGCGAGCGAGCCGTTCGACCATGTCGCGCAGGCGCGGCGGCAGCCGGGCTCGACGTTCAAGGCGTTCGTGTACGGCGCTGCGTTCGAGCGCGGCATGAAGCCCGACGATACCTTCGTCGACCAGCCGGTGGAGATCCCGCTGAAAGGCGGCGAGGTATGGCGGCCGAACGACGACGTGCCGCCGACCGGCAAGCCGATGACGCTGCGCGATGCGCTTGCGCTGTCGCGCAACCGGATCACGGCGCAGGTGATGGAGAAGGTCGGCCCTGCGGCGGTCGCGCGGCTCGCGCGCGACATGGGCGTGCGCGAGAGTCCGCTCGAGCGCGTGCCGTCGCTCGCGCTCGGGACGAGCCCCGTGACGCTGAAGGAGATGGTCGCCTCGTACGCGACGATCGCGAACGACGGGCTGTACGTCGAGCCGCAGATGGTGACGCGGATCGAGAACCGCAACGGCGACGTGCTGGCCGAGTTCGCGCCGGCGCCGCCGGAACGCGCGCTCGATGCGGAAGCCGACAAGACGCTGCTCGACACGATGCGCAACGTCGTCACGCGCGGCACCGGCGCGAGCATCCGCACGCGCTTCGGCGTGCGCGGCGACGTGGCCGGCAAGACCGGTACGACGCAGGACAACGCGGACGGCTGGTTCATCCTGATGCAGCCCGCGCTCGTCGCCGGCGCGTGGGTCGGCTTCGACGACGGCCGCGTGACGCTGCGCAGCGACTACTGGGGGCAGGGCGCGCACAGCGCGCTGCCGATCGTCGGCGATTTCTTCCAGCGTGCACAGCGTGCTCGGCTGATCGATCCGAAGGCGACTTTCGATACGGAGCCGTCGCCGGGCTGGTTCGCGTCGGTGCGCGAGCGCGTGACGGATCTGTTCGACACGTGGTTCAGACCCGAGCCGAACAAGGCAGCCGCGCCGGTCAAGGTCCAGCGGACGCCGCGCAAGCCCGAGCCGGCCGATGCCGGTGCGGCGTCGAGCGAAGCGGCCGCGTCGGCCGCCGGTGCCGCGTCGGACGGCATCGTCGAAGAATGGGTGCCGGCGTCCGAAGTGGCGGCGTCCGCTGCCGCGCTGTCGGGCGCGGGTTCTGAGCCTTCGGTGCTGCAGCCGCCGCCGCAGGTTCAGCCGCCTGCGTCGCCCGCGCCGGGCACCGCGACACCGGGCGGCGCGGGCGGCGGCAG
>NZ_KV786841.1:0-50072 GCF_001806955.1 Burkholderia sp. HMSC10F09 | reverse complement strand
GGGCCGTCCGGCGTCGGCAAGACCGAGACGGCGCTGGCGCTCGCGGACATCCTCTACGGCGGCGAGCGCAAGATGATCACGATCAACATGAGCGAGTATCAGGAGGCGCACAGCGTGTCCGGGCTGAAGGGTTCGCCGCCGGGCTACGTCGGTTACGGCGAAGGCGGCGTGCTGACCGAGGCCGTGCGGCGCAATCCGTATTCGGTCGTGCTGCTCGACGAGGTCGAGAAGGCGCATCCGGACGTGCTCGAGATGTTCTTCCAGGTGTTCGACAAGGGCATGATGGACGACGCCGAAGGGCGCGAGATCGACTTCCGCAACACGCTGATCATCCTGACGTCGAACGTCGGTTCGGCCGCGGTGATGCAGGCGTGCCTGAACAAGCCGGCCGAGGAATTGCCCGATCCCGATGCGCTCGCGGAGGCGCTGCGCCCGCAGCTGTACAAGGCGTTCAAGCCCGCGTTCCTCGGCCGGATGAAGGTGGTGCCGTACTACCCGATCTCCGACGACGTGCTCGCCGAGATCATCGAGCTGAAGCTCGAACGGATTCGCAGCCGCATCGAGGCGAACCACAAGGCCGCGTTCGAATGGGACGAATCGCTCGTCGACGCGGTTCTCGCGCGCTGCACCGAAGTCGACTCGGGCGCACGCAACGTCGACCACATTCTGAACGGGACGCTGCTGCCGGAGATCGCGGGTCACGTGCTGGGCCGGATCGCCGACGGCGCGTCGATTACGCGCATCGCGGTGTGCGCGGACGACGCCGGCGAGTTTGCGTATACGGTCGAATGAGCGCGCCCCTTCCGATGCATCAACGGATTTACTGAACCATGCCCATCAATCTCCCCGAGCTGCTGACGCCGATCAGCGATGCGTCGCCCACCGGCGACGACCTGCTGTTCTCGAACGAATTCGACGCGATCCAGGAGGCGCGGCGCTACGACGATCCGACGCTCGATCAAGGCGAGTGGGTGACCGAGATCAAGGAGGCCGACTGGGGCCTCGTCGTCGAGCGCGCGACCGACCTGCTGCGCACGCGCACGAAGGATCTGCGCGTCGCGGTGTGGCTGACCGAGGCGCTCGCGCTCGAGGACGGCATCACCGGTCTCACCGAAGGCTATGCGCTGCTGGAAGGACTGTGCCGCGAGTATTGGGACACCGTTCATCCGCTGCCCGAAGGCGAGGACGTCGAATACCGGCTCGGCAACGTCGCGTGGCTGGCCGGCCGCACGGCCGAGCTGCTGCGCGGCATACCGATGACGGACGGCGCGGCGAACGCGTTCACGACGCTCGACTGGGAGGTCGCGCAGCACGTGGCGCAGGCGATCAAGCGCGATCCCGAGCATGCGGACGACATCGCGCGCGGCAAGCCGTCGGTCGAGCAGATCGATGCATCGCGGCGCGTGACGCCGATCGCGTTCTACGCGACGCTGCTCGCGAACCTGAAGGCATTCGAGTTCGCGCTCGATGCGTTCGAGGACACGCTGGTCGCGCGTGCAGGCGATGCCGCGCCGAGTTTCCGGCAGACGCGCGATGCGTTCGAGACCGTGTATCGGCTTGCCGAGCGCTTTGCGCGCGAGCAGGGCTATACCGGCAGCGCGCCGCATAAGGAAGTGCCGCCCGCCGCGCAGCCCGAGCGCATCGAGCCGAGTTTCGGCACGCCGATCCAGACCGAGGAGACCCACGTGCAGTCGCAAACCGCTCCGCGTCCGCCGGCGACGCAGATGATCGCCGGCATTCAGAACCGTGCGCAGGCCGTCGATCAGTTGCGTGCGGTCGCGCGCTACTTCAGGCAGACGGAGCCGCATAGCCCGGTCGCGTATCTCGCCGACAAGGCGGCGGAATGGGCCGACATGCCGCTGCACAAGTGGCTCGAGAGCGTCGTCAAGGATGACGGATCGCTGTCGCATATTCGCGAGCTGCTGGGGGTGAGGCCGGACGAGCAGTCGTGAGCGACCGGGCTTTCGACCTGAGAGCGCGGGCCCGGCGGGTTCGCGAGGAACAACAAGAAGGGTGACGTATGAACGTGACCGAACTGATACAGGCGATTCGCGGCGGGCTGATTCAGCAGGATCGTCTGCTGAAGACCGACATCCCGTCGCTGCCGAGCAATGCACTCGTGCCGCGCCGCGCAGTAATCCGCGCCGAACTGGGCCGCGATTTCAGCGTCGCGCTCGACTTCGTGTCCGCTGCGAGTGACATCGAGCTCAAGACGCTGATCGCCAAGCCGATCACGCTGTGGATCCAGCAGGCGGACAAGTCGTATCTGCCGATCAACGGATATGTGCATACCGCTCGCCGGCTCGGCGCGGACGGCAGTCTGTCGAGCTATCAGTTGACGTTCGCGTCGTGGATGCACTTCCTGAAGTTCCGCAGCGATATGCGCTACTGGCAGGACGAGAGCGTCGACGCGATCCTGGCCGACGTGTTCGATACCCATCCGCAGGCGAAGGGCCGGTATCAGTTTGCGTTATCGAAGCCGCTGCCGTCGCGCTCGTACTGCCGCCAGAGCGAAACCGACTGGAACTTCGTGCATCGGCTGATGGAGGACGAAGGGCTGTTCGGGTTTTGGCGGCACGCGGAAGACGGCAGTGCGCACACGCTTGTCGTGACCGACGATCTGCATGCGGTCGACGCGCTGTCGCCGAACGTCGTCAGGTTCGACCGGTCAGGCGCGGGCACCGAAACCGCGGGGTTTACGCAGTGGGCCGCGTCGCGGACGCTGCAAAGCTCGCTGCATACGACGCGCACGTTCGACTACAAGTCGCCTTCGTCGGCCGCCAGTCCGAACGGCACGTCGTTGCCGACGAAGAGCGGCCAGGGCGATCTGCCGGAGCAGGCGGAAATCTACGAATACACCGGCGCGTACACGTATCCGGGCCAGGATCGCGGCGAACAGCTGTCGAAGATTCGTCTCGAGGAATGGGAGTCGCGCGCGAAGCGCTTCTTCGGCGTGGGCGGCGTGCGCGGCATCGACGCGGGCCGACGCTTCACGCTCGCCGATCATCCAGAGCATGACCGCGATTCGGCGCAGGATCGCGAATTCGCGGCGATCGCCGTGAGCCGGTATGTCGAGAACAACCTGCCGCTTTCGGCCGAGGAGGCGCACTTTCCGCACAGTTTGCAGGACGAACTTGCGCGGGTGAAAGCGGCGTACCGCGATGCTGCGGCATTCGTTGTCGGCCACGACGACGGCTCGGCAGGGTTCTATCTCGTCGAGGTCGAAGCGCAGCGCGCGAGCGTGCCGTACCGCAGCCCGCTCGTGCATCGCAAGCCGGAGATGCAGCTCGAAACGGCGGTCGTCGTCGGTCCGCCGGGCGAAGAGGTTTACACCGACGAACTGAACCGGATCAAGGTGATGTTCGTGTGGGATCGGCAAAGCGAAGGCCGCGAGAACGCGTCGTGCTGGGTGCGCGTCGTGCAGTCGGATACCGGCGGCGGTTACGGCGGCGTGCATATTCCGCGCGTCGGCGAGGAAGTGCTGATCGGCTATGTGGGCGGCGACTGCGACCGACCGATCGCGTTGCACCGCGTGTATAACGGTGCGACCGCGCCGCAGTGGCACAGCAACGGGATTCTGTCGGGCTTCCGGTCGAAGGAGTATGCGGGATCGGGGCACAACGAGATGGTGCTCGACGACGCGACCGGGCAGAACCGCGCGCGGCTGTTCAGCAGCAGCGCGAATTCGCTGCTGCATCTCGGCTATCTGATCGAGCAGGACGGCAACACGCGCGGCGCGTATCTCGGTTCGGGGTTCGATTTGCGCACGGACGCGTATGGCGCGGTGCGCGCGGGGCAGGGGCTGTATGTGACGACGCATCCGAAGCAGGCGAGCAGCCAGCCGCTCGATGTGTCGGAAGCGCGGCAGCAGCTCGTCAATGCCGAGGGGCTGATCGAGTCGATGTCGCAGGTCAGCGAGATGCATCAGGCTGCGGGGCTCGGCGATGGGCACGATGCGCTGAAGCAGTTTGCCGATGCGACGCAGAACAGCGTCGCGGGCGCGACGGCGGGTGGCGGCAGGACTGGCGGTGGCGGGACCGGGAATGCGAATGCGTTCAAGGAGCCCGTGATGTTGTTTGGGAGTCCGGCGGGCGTCGCGTTTTCGTCGCAGCAGTCGGTACACGTGTCGGCCGATCGGCAGACCAATATCGTCAGCGGCCAGAGCACGTTCATTGCCAGCGGAAAATCGCTGATTGCCGGCATCCGCGATCGCATCAGCCTGTTCGCGCAGAATGCCGGAATGAAGCTGTTTGCCGGCAAGGGGAAGGTCGAGATACAGGCGCATGCGGATAGCGTCGAGGTCACTGCGCAGAAGGTGGTCAAGCTGATGTCGGCAACCGAGCATGTCGACGTGGCCGCCAAGCAGGAGGTCCTGCTGACGTCGGGCGGCGCCTATATCCGGATCAAGGGCGGCAACATCGAGATTCATGCGCCGGGGAAGGTGGATTTCAAGGGCGCGCAGCACCAGTTCAACGGACCGGCCAGCATGCCGTATCCGCTGCCCGCGATGCCGGGCGGAACGTGCAAGCAGTGTGTGCTGAATGCGCATAGCGGGCGCGAAGCAATGGTCGAGGCGGATTGATGGACGAGCTTAACGACGTGACCGGTCGGAATGACGCGACTGGCGCAAACGAAACCATCGACACTGCTCGGAATCCGCGCGAGCCGGAGTGGCCGGCGTTTCTGGCAATGCTGAAGGCTTCGCTGGCTCACACCGACGAAGTCGGCAGGGCGATGCGGCTGTATGTCCTCGTCGATACACGGGGCTATCAGGAGCTCGATGTGCGACTCGCGACGGTGCATCGTCTACGCTACGCGTCGCTGTGGACCGATACGGGGCTCGAAGCCTATACGGATATCGCGCCGTACCTGATCGCGTTCGATCGCGACACGCTTGACGACGAGAATGCCGAGCAGCATCGGCTGCTGCGCCAGCTGTGGCTTGATGCGGTCGATCTGCATGCGGTGACGTGGATGTGGTCGACGTGGTCGTTCGATGCGCTTGATGCGCATCTGCGCCGGTACGTGCAGTACAAATTGCCGAACGGTCGCGCGTACTACCTGTTCTTCTTCGACAACCATGTGTTCGACCGTATTCGACGGGTGTGGAGCGATGCGCAGACACGGCAGTTCGTTGCGCCGTTCAACGAGATTCGGTATCGCGATCGACAGCTCGATGAGGTGGTGTGGCGCAACGATGCGCCGGCGGTCGAAGGAGCGATGCCGGCGGCCGATGCGGCGGGACTCAGCGAGCAGCAGCATGCGAAGTTGATCGAGCTCGGGTATCCAGACAAGCTCGTGCTGAAGTTCAGGGAGACGATGGCGGCGGTGGTCGATCACCTGTCGGATGCGGAGCTTCACGACCTGGTTGTCGAGCAGCTCGATCGTGCGGCGGCGCACGGGATCGTCGATGAGGTCGGGCTGCTCTCCTATGTCGTGACCGGCGTGCAGGTTGCGCCGCGGTTCGACGAGCATCCGATCGTGAAGTCGTGTCTTGAAGCGGCGTCACGCGGAGAAACGAGCGTCGATGCAGCGCTGGCGTCGATCGATGATGCGACTTGGGATGCGATTCGCGACATGCATGAGCGGGAGTTGCTGGAGGCGCGTGAGGATGCGGCGTAGGCTCGCGGTAGCGGTGGGCGCGATTGCGATGGCTCTGGGCTTGAGCTGAGCTATGTCGCTGAGGGCATGCCGAGGATTGCGGTCGGGTCTATGCCTGTGTCGCGCGCTGAGAGCGATTCAAAAGGAAAACATCAATGAGTAGAGCAATGAGATTGTCGAGTCTGATGAGTCGTACGCTGGCGGGGTGTTTGCTCGTGGTGGCAATGACTGCATGCGGAAAGTCAGAGCCGACGTATACCGGGATTTCGGTAATCGCGCACAACTATCTGCCATACAACCTGGACGGATTCACGATTACCGACGCATACGGTAACAAAGCTGGGGGGGGTAATAGCTTGCCAGGTGGCGGAGGTGGCGTGACGTGCTGCTACAAACTTAAAGGCACGGAGTTTACAGTCAAATGGAACTATGTCGACGTTGACCAGTGGCACAAGGGCAACGAACAGACGCTTCACGCGGAGGCCAAGGTGACGATGCCGCCGGCGCAGGTTCCAGAGAAGGTCGGTGATCGAATTCTCGAAGTGCACTTTTATCCAGACCGTCACATCGAGTTCCAGTTTCCTGGTGCGCTGATGGATGAGTCGCGCATCCCAATGGTCGATGTGTCGCGTTGGATGGCGAGTCAGTATCAGACGCAGTTGAACAAGCGGTACGATGAGCGCGAAGACCAGCAGTTTCGTCGTGTCGCCCGTGTGGTCGCGATTGCATGGCTGAAATACCATCTCACCGATCTCGACGATCTGAAGCAATACGCTTACTACAATCTGCTCGTCAATAATCGCTTCGACTCGCATCCGGAGATTCAGCGCATCCTGCAAGCGGACGCCAGCAAGCCGGGGGCCTTTGCGAAGGCGATGCAATCGTTGCCGAAGAAGACTCTGTCTGAATTGACGAGCGGCAAGTTCGAGTCGGTAGCGGTGCCGTCCCTACCCGATGGACTGGTTCCGCCCCCGCGCGTAGAGGAGAAAAAGCATGGCTGAAAGAATCAAACTGGATCCGGATGATGCAACACCGGCATCGGCGTACATGCAGATCGTCAATCAGAACGCGACCATGTACCCGAAGAGCGATTGCATGCCTTGCGGGGCGACGATCCGTATGGGTTTTTTCTTCGATGCGTTCGGGCGCAACCGAGATATAGACGATAAATCGAGTTCGCGGTATTCAAATATCGCCCGGCTTTGGGAGGCACATCGTGACATTGAGGACCCGAGGCGACCAGCGAACCAGTTCTGGTTTCGCTTTTACTATTCCGGCCTGGGTACGCCGCTGAACGACGATGCCAAATCCAACACATGGAACAACATTGGCGTAGCCGCCGCCAAACTGGCGGGCAAGAAGCTCGCCAAGGGGGCGTCGTCGGTGGCCCAATCGTTCGCGCGTGTCAATACGCCGCTCAAACAGGCCGACGTAAAAAGGCGGGTCGACGACGTGAAAAAGCAGTTTCTCGCGGGAGATTTTTCGTTTCGGCCAATCGAGAAGGCGTTCGAGGATTTTCGAAAGGATATTGAGCACATTCCTGCTCAGGCGCGTCGAATCGCGAATGTGCTGAATGCGTCGCCGGAGCGAATCTGGGAGCGAACCAAGGCCACTGGCACGTTGCTGTGGCGCAATGCCAAGAACGACGCCAAGGCGAACATTAAGGGAACCCCGATGAAGGCGGCCATGGCCGTTGCGCGCGGACTCTTCGTTGGCTTGGCGATGGAGAACGTACCGATCGTACGTGACAACGCTGTCATGGCCGAGGCATTCGGAACTGGCGTCGACACCCGGTTGATCGCGGCCAGGGATCAATTCGAGGCTGCATACCATACCGTCAAGAACCAGATGCCGAAGGTTCGCCTCATCGAGGTATCGGTCTTTGGGGCGGATCGGGGATGCGTGCTCGCACGTGCGTTTATCAACCATCTAGCAGAGAAATACAAACGCAGGGACGATACGGATCTTGCGATTGACGGCGTATCGATTCAGATCAAGTTTGTCGGTCTTCTCGACGCCGTTTCGTCGATCATGTCGGAGGAGGCCGGCGAACTGATCGGGATGGTGCCTTATCTTGGATTGCTAAAAACCAGCTACAAGGATCGGCCTCTCGGCATTCCGGCAAGCGTCCAGCGCTGTGTTCATTTCGCTGCTGCGCATGAGATGCGCTTCTATCAGCGTCTTGATAGTCTCGAGAAAACCCGCGGCGAGCAGTTTCTCTATCCGGGCACTAGTTGCGATGTCGTCGGTGGAGCACCGAACGGGTCCTTGGGTTTTAATGCCGAACTGATGAGGATCCCGCTGCAAGATATGTTGCTGGAAGCACTGAAGGCGGGGGCCGCTATGGACACGATGGAGGATCTGTATCTGTACAACGCACCCGTGTTCCAGCGCTTCAAGCTCTCTGATCCAATCAAATGCGATGGAAGGGAATACCGGATTAGGGCACTGGTCAACGCCTACCGCGCACTCGTCCCCCGCAAAGCCGGCATCGACCTCGTCTCCCATTCGAAAATCTTCCTGCGCTGGATTGCCGTCCGCTATCAGGACCCCGAATTCCGGCGCACGATGTCCGACCCAGTGGCGGACTGGAAGCGCAACATGGCCGACGCCGACCTGCAGCGCAAGACGACGAAGTCGAAACTCGACTGGGAACTGCAGCGCCAGGGCATCAACATGAGCATGCTGGCGAGTCGGAGCCCCGCCGATCAAGCGACGTTGCGGGGGATGAAGGCGGCGAGCGACGCGGCGCAGAAGCGTTACGAGAAGTTGCTCGCCGAGGCGCCGAAAGACTACACGACCGTGTGGGAACGTCTTCACAAGGAGTCGGAAAGGACGCTGTACCGCGCGTCCCTTCAGGACGGCTTGCGGAAATCAGCAGAACGAATCCGGAACACGCCGGACACATGGGATTCCGATAACAAGGCGAGCGCGGACGCGATCGAGGCAGCCATGCTGCCCGAACCTCAGATGGAACTAGTGTCCGCCTGGAGAGAAGGAATCGAAGGCAAGCACCCGCTTCCTCCCGACGTGATGGCACTATTCGATCTGCTCGTTCACGACACGTTGTTGACGAGTTGGCAGGATCACGTGCTCGCGCCGTCGCTGTACTTCCGCACGCGGGACACGGACGAGTTCGGGGTCTCCGATCTCGACAAGGAAGCAAAGCAACGCCAGAAAGACGATCGCGTCGCTGCTCGAATCGACCAGGCCGCCAAGCAGAGCAAGGAATGGGCGCGCGGATACAAGGGCGGCGCAACGCCTTCCGTCCATTGAGCGGCGACGAGAACTTCCTACCGCCGGCCGTCGCCCGGGCCGTATGGTCCGCGATTCTGCCGAACGCGCTGGCGGTAGCGCGTACGTTCGTCGTGTTGCGAATTGCCGCGGCCAATCTACTATTCGTGTCGATCGCAGCATGCAGCAATCCGAGCCGACCTATGTGGCTGTTTCCACGGAAGCACTGAATTACCTGCCGTACAACCTCGCTCGATTTACGATCACAGACCAATACGGCAATAAGGCCCGCGGAGGTGGCGATTTGGAACCGGGAGCGGGCGAGGGCAGCATCGCATGCTGCTATTCGCTGAAGGGCACGAACTTCAAGGTTCAGTGGACGTATTACGACGCGGACGACTGGCGGACCGGCGAGCAGGTGAAGAAGCAGCAGGCGGAAGCGAACGCATCGCTGGCTCCGACCAACGTGCCGGACTCGATCGGTTCGCGCATTCTCGAGATTCATTTCTACCCCGATCACCATGTCGAACTGGCATTTTCTGGCGAGATGCTGGGGAGTACGCGCTTGCCCATCGTGGACGTATCGCGCGAGCTGACGAAACGATACGGAGAGCAGCTCGACGAGAAACGGGGACAACGATGCCCAGCTGCATCGCCGAATTTCGCGGACGGTCGCGGCAGCGTGGCTCAGGTACCGCTTCACCGATCGCGATGATCTCGCGCAATACGCGTATTTCGCGCTTCTGGTGAACGCCCGGTTCGACGCGCACCCGGCGGTGCAGAAACGCATTCGGCCGAGCAACGGGACGCGCGGCGCATTCGCGAAAGAGATGGCCGCTTTGTCGCCGGACATTGCGGCGGAGCTGGCGCAGGATCGATTCCCGTCGGTTGCTGTGCCGCCGATCGAAGCGGGATTATTGCCGCCGCCGCGCGACGATAGCCGAGGCAGTCGAGGCTGACGCACACGGGCGTGCTCGGGCCGCGTCAATGACGCGTCCCGTTTCGAATTCGGTCAAACGGCCCCGTCTCCCCACCTACTGCCCAACCCGAAACTCGATCCGCCGATTCCTCGCCCGCCCGTCCGCCGTATCGTTCGGCGCGATCGGCTGATCCGGCCCGACGCCTGTCGTCGTCATCTGCTGCGGCGCGATTCCTTTCGTGATCAGATATCCCTTCACCGCATCCGCCCGAGCCTGGCTCAGCGCGATGTTCGACGTCCGGTTCCCCGAGTTGTCGGTATGCCCGATGATGTCGACGGTCCGGTTCTGCAGCTTCGCGAGCGCGGCCGCCATCTGGTCGAGAATCTGCTTGCCCTGCGGCGTCAACGTCGCGCTGCCGGTCTCGAACTCGATCGTGCGGTTCGCGAGCGTTTGATCGAGCAATCCCTGCTCGGACGCCGACACACGCAACCCGTTCCGGATCGTATACGTCGGGTTCAGCGTATTGGCCATGTCGCTTGCGATCTGCTGACGCTGCGCCTCGTTGTGCACCTCGCCCTTCATCTCGATCTGCGTGCCGTTGATCTTCAGCTGCCCCTTGCTGATCTGCTTGAGTTGCGCACCGAGCAGCTTCTGCACGTTCGCGCTCCAGTTCGGCGGCGTCGCGACGTCGCCGACCTCGATCTGATCGACGACGTTTGCGGCGCCGTACGTGTCGCGCAGCTTCTGCAGCACGGCGGCCTTGGTCGCTTCGTCGGGCACCTTGCCGCCGACCACAACCTGGCCGGGCGTCGCATTCGCAGGCGGCGGCGCAAGCGCGCCGGCCGTGCCGCGCACGAGCGTGCCGGATGCGGCCACGCTTGCCGAACCTGCGCCGGCATTCGCGGGCAGCGCACTCGCCGCGACGGTGCCGTTGCCGACCGGCGTGACGGTCGCGCCACCGGCGTTCTGCGCGTAGGCCGCACCGTTGCCGACGAGGCCGGCAGCGAGAAGGGCGGCAACGAAGGACGACAAGCGCGACAAGCGCATACGCCGGACATGAATCGTACGTTGCATCCCGTCAACCTCCGATGAACGCTTCGCGGAACGCGTCGATGGCGACGCGCAGCGACAGCTGTGGTTGATCGAGATAGCTGACGAGTTTGCTGACCTGCGGATCGTTTTGCGCATGGGCGTCGATCCACTCGGGATCGTCGATATCGATGTTGTGGGCGGCGTACGTTTGCGGATCGACGACGCTCAGCAGCGTCTTCGCCGACGCACCGTTGAACCCGATGATCAGTCGTTCGCGCTCGGCGATCGTACCGATGAAGATCGCGAGCTCGAAATCGGCCTGCGCGACGAACGGCGCGATCAGTTCGAGCCAGAACGCGGCGACGAGGCTGCGGTAGAACGGATCGACGGGCAGCGGCAGCGTGAGGCCCCGTTCGATATGCGACGAGCCGCTCTGCATCACCGGCCGCAGGAGCGAGCCGAGCGCGAGCATCGCGCCGCGCAGCCGCACGGGATGGCCGCTTTCGAGCAGCATCTGCTGCAGCCCGTACAGCGACTGATGTTCGACGAAGTCGTTGAACGTGCCGTCATGCGACGTGCCGGGCCCGCCGATGTCGATCGGCACCTGCGTGTCGCCGAGCGCCTGCAGCGCGCCGGGCGGCTCCTCGCTCGCGAGCAGCGGCGCGATCTGCGCGGCGACGCGCGACCACAGCCGCGCGAACGCGAGCGGGCTGCGTGCGAGGAACGCGAGCGGCCGGTCGACTTCGAGCGCGGTCGCGCCGAGGAACGGGAAGCGGCGCATCGATACGTCGTGGCTCGCGACCATATGGCCCGCGATCGCCAGCTTGCTGCGCGAGCCGAGGAACGCGAAATGCATCGGCTTCGCATCTTCGTAGACGATCTTCCAGCGCGGATCTTCCGCAAGCAGTTCGAGCGCCTGCGCGATCCAGCGATCGAGCGTCTGCAGCAACTGCGGATTGTGCGCGCTCTTCACGAAATCGCCGCGCGAAGGAATCTTGCCGAAATAGGCGACTTGCGCCTGAACGGTTTGCGTCATTGCGCCCCCTGTGCATTCGAACCGGTAGCGGCCGCGACGGTCGGCGCGGCGGCCGGCGCGCCGGCGCCGGCCTGGGCCGCGTTCTGTGCGGCGCCCGCGCTCGCGTCGACGACCGACGACGGCAGTTGCAGCCCGCGCAGGCTCTGCTGCTGCGGCTGGTCGCCGCCGCCGCTTGTCGGCTGCGACGTGCTGATGATGCGCATCGTCACCGACACGCTCACGCTGCCCTGCGTCCACGTGAGGTCGAACGTGCCGTCCGGCCGCCGCTTGCGCTGCGCGGAGTTGATCAGTTTCTCGAGACCGTAGCGGCCGGGCTCGTTGACGAGCTGCACGGTGCGCCCGTCGAACGTCGTCGCCGACAGCGTCGCGCCCGGCGAGCCTTGCGGGTTCGGCCACACGAAGTTGGTCCACTGCGGCGGCGTGTTGCGGTAGCGCAGCTGCTGGCCGTCGATCGCGACCGTGTATTCGGTCGTGCCGGTGCTCGGCTGCGGCAGGATCTGGAACACGGTCTGCGGTTCCGACGACGCGGCGGCACCGCCGGCCGCGCCGCCCGCGAGCGGTGCGACCCAGCGCGCGAAGCCGTTCGTGAAGTCCGGCGCGAGCGCGAGGCCCATGTCGCCCCACGTACGCGCGGCGAGCGTATCGCCGCGGCGGACGGCGAGCGGCCCGAGCGTCGTGCCGACGAACTTCGCGATCGAGCCGTCCGGACCGAACACCTGCGCGATTTCGCCGGCGCCGGCCTCGACCTTCGCGTTCGCCGCGAACGGATACTTGGTCGCGAGCGAGCTCTGGAACGGCTGATAGACCTGCGCGTTCCACACCTTGTTGACCTCGACGCTGGCCGGCTGAATCACGACCGAGAACGCCTGCATCAGCGGACGCACGAGCAGCGGGCGCAGCGCCTTGCGTTGCGAATCGGTGAGGCCGGTCAGCATCTGCTCGTCGACGAACTTCAGCGAATCGGCGAGCTCCGAGCCGTTGCCGTCGAGCGTCTGCTGCATCAGCTGGCGCGCGCCGGGCCCAGGATCGCCCTGGTTCTTGATCACGTTGAAGCGCGTGCGCACCTTCGACAGCGTGTCCATGTAGCCCTTCAGCATCGACGTGCCGTCGTGCGTCGCGACGATTCGCGCGAGGCCGATGAACTCCTGGCCGATCGGGCCCATCGGCACCTCGACCGGATTGCCGTTGATGTCGATGTTGGCGGCCGCAACCTGGCCGGCCTGCGAACGCGTGAACAACTGCTTGACCCAGTTCACCACGCCGGTCTGCGCCTTCTTGATCGCGACGTTCGCCAGCGACGGGTTGTCCCACGAGGTCTGCTCATACGCGGTCTCGAGGATCTTGCGGATCGGCGAGTCCTGCGGGTCGCCGAGGCGGTTCATGCCGTCGACGGCCTGGCCGAAGCTGCTGAAGCCTTGCACCGCGATGCCCTGCATGAACTTCTGCCAGTGCTGCGCGTACTCGGTCTTGTACATCCCGACCAGCGTCTTCTGGATCTGCTCGGGACTGCCCTCGAGCGTGAGGTCGTCCTGCGTCGACGTATTGAGCACCCAGTCCTTCGCCTGCAGCTCCTTGGTCGCCGCGTCGCGGATCGCAGGCTGCACGTAGTCGAACCACGCGTCGCGCGTGAACGTGCCCGGGATCGCGTAGCTGCCGGCAATCAGCCCCTGGTTGCCGTCGCCGACGATGCGCGCGACGGTCATCGGCGCGAAGCGCGTCGACGCGCGTGCCTTGATTTCCTCGTACACGCGCTGGCGGGCCGGCATGCCGCGCACCACGCGACGCAGGTTCTCGCGCGTCTGGTCGACGAGCGCGAGGTTCGCGTCGATCATCGGCCAGTCGTCGTCGTTCACGCGCGCGAGATAGAACGAGATCATGCGCTCGGCGCTCTTGATCATCTCGTCGCGCGGCATGTTGCCGCGATTCGTCTCGAGCCAGCCGCGCCAGAAGCGCGCGAGCTGGTCGGTCAGGTGCGCTTGTTCGACGTGACGCTTGTCGGACAGCATCAGGTAGGTCTTCAGCGCGTTGTACGCGTCCTGCACGTTGGTCGGCGACGCGTCGCTGTACAGGCCGCCTTGCGGCGCGGCCGGCGGTTGCGGCGCGACGAGCGCGCCCGCGACGGACGACGACGGTTGCGCGGCGCCCGCCGGGTTCGTCGATACCGGCAGCGCGCTCGCCTGCACGGCGCCCGATTCGGGCGGCCGCGTCATCGGCACGAGCTGGTCGGGGTGTGCGTTCACGTCCTTCAGGAACGATGCGAGGTTCTGCGAAACCGGGTTCAGCAGGATCTGGCGCACGCCGTTGTAGTACTCGGTCAGCAAGTGCTGTTCGAGACGATCGCCCTGATACAGGCCGAGCGACACCGACAGCGGCTTGTCGCGGCGGAACTGTTCGAGCTGCTCGATGCGGTCCTCGAGGATGTCCATCGCCTGCAGCCGCGACTGCAGATCGTTGCGGCCCTGCTGCAGGCGCGTGACGTTGTCGAGATCGGCCTGCACGTTCGCGACGAGCTGCTGGTTGCCGATCGTCGACCACGTCCAGCCGCCGAGCGCCAGCGCGAGCGCCGCGACGAAGCCGAAGAAGGTCGCGTAGCGCAGCCGCGTCTTGGTCGGGCTCGCGAACTGGCGCACGGTCTGGCGGTCGGCGAAGATCACCTTCGAGAACAGGTCGCGCAGGAAGAAGCCGTTCTTCGAGAACGCGCTGTGCGGCTTCGGCAGCGCGCTCGCGTCGAGGCCGAAGCGGTGTGCGATGCGCTGCGCGGCCGCGCTGCTGGTTTCGCCTTCCTGCAGCGCGCTCGTGAAGTAGAAGCCGCGGAAGATCGGCTTGTACTGGAACGGGTTGTTCTCGAACAGCGTCGCGAGGAACGCGCGCAGCGCCGGCTTGATCGTCGAGAACTCGAGCGGGAAGCTCAGTTGGCCCGGCGACAGCTGATGGCCGCGCGACAGCGACAGCTGCGCGATGCTGATTTCCTTCAGCCCTTCGTAGAGCTCCTCGAAGCGCTCGTCGAACAGCGCGACGACGTCGCGCTTCTCGTCCGGTTCGTACGGCAGCGTCGCACCCCACACGCGGTCGTACTCGTGCTTGTCGCTGCTGCTGAAGAATTCGGTGAAGCCGGTGATGAGGTCGGCCTTCGTGAACATCACGTAGACCGGCGCGAACACTTCGAGCTTTTCCGTCAGTTCCTGAACGCGCTGGCGGAGGTTCTTCGCGAGATTGATCGCGAATTCGGGGCGGTTGCCGGTGAGTTCGGCAATGCTCGCGGTGACGATGATGCCGTTGATCGGCGCCTTCGGCCGGTAGCGTTTCAGCAGGCCGAGGAAGCCGAGCCATTCGCTGCGGTCTTCCTCGTGAACCGAGTAGCGGCCCGCGGTGTCGAGCAGGATCCCTTCGGTCGTGAAGAACCAGTCGCAGTTGCGCGTGCCGCCGATGCCGTGGATCACGGCGCTGTTCTTGTCGGCGAACGGGAACTGCAGCCCCGAGTTGATCACCGCGCTGCTCTTGCCGGCCGCGGGGTTGCCGATCACGATGTACCACGGCAGTTCGTACAGCGCTGAGCCGCCCGATACCTGGCCGATCTTCGAGGTCTTGATCGTCTTCACCGCATCGGACAGGCGCGTGCGCAGCGCGTCGAGGTCGGCCGTCTTCGCGTCGGGCGCGACGGCCGCCGCGGCGGGCGCCGCGATCTTGCCGGTTTCGGCCTGTTCTTCGAGCACCTCGCCGAGCTGCCGGTTCGCGCGCTTCACGCGCCAGCGCCGCCAGAGCGCGACCGCGAGCCACAGCGCGAGGATCGCCGCGAGCGCGATCGCGGCCCACAGCAGCGGCAGCTGCAGCATGTCGGCGACGATGAAGAGGATCGCCGCGAGCGCGACGATCCCGACGATCGAGAGCGTACGCGGGTGAGTCAACACGTTGAGGATGCGTTGCATAGGACGTTCAGGTTCCGGTGCGATTCGGTGAGGCGACGGGCGTGCGAGCGGCAAGCGTGACACCGCGACGTGTCGCCATGCTGTCAAACGGGGTGAAGGGGGCTGGCATCAATGCGCCCGCGGCATCGGAGAAGGCGCGCGCATGGATGAAAGGACGCTGTGAGTTTTAAAACGCTGGCGGCGGCCGGAAAAAATCGCGCATCGAAATGCCCGATCGATTGCGCCGCCGATATCGTTTCCTGTCGGGTGATTAACAAGCCCCATGCCGCCCTCATTATTTCCTGTCCGGCAGCCCTGGCTAGCTGCCGCGTCCCAGTTTAAAACCGGGTTTATGGTATTCCACGTGCCCGAGATCCATCATTTTCCATCGGCCGCCCCACGTGAGACCGACCTGTTCGGCCACCTGTCCGTACAACTGGTAGCCGCGCATTGCCCACGGATCTTTCTCGGAAATGACGAGCTTGCCGTCGCGCAGGAATGCATTGTCGGCCGCGAGCCCGAATTGGTGATAGCTCTGGAACGCCGCCGCATTTGTTACGTTGCTGCCCATCTGCGCGAGCCGGTTTTGCCGTTCCGGGCTTCGATAACCCTCGAGCAGCGCCATTTCATAACCGTACTGCTCGTGCATGATCTTGTAGACCAGCAGCAAGCGCGTACGGAAATCCGGATCGAGCAGATTCCAGTCGCGGCTCGCGTCCTTCAGCGCCGGCCTTACCTGCTCGACTTCCCGCGTGGCAAAGACTTCCGGCGGCAACGGCGGCGGCGGCACGAGCTGCTCGCCCTGCAATAGCGCGGCGATCTTTTCGTCCGGCACGCGCGCCGTGTCGTCGTACTGAAACAATTGCCTGCCGCGTAACGCAATCGCGACCAATGGCGGCGTCGCAAGAATACCCGCCGAGACCATAATCATCAAGCGCCGCCGAACCAGTAAATTTTGCACGTCGCTCAGCGTGCTGCGCGTGACGCGTGCCGATTTAACAATCTGACTTCGTGCGCGTGCGGCGCGATCGTTCGCGCGGCGCGTAAGACGGCCGTGAAATTGCGCGACGGAATCGAAAACCGTCGCGCGGATGCCTGGTAAAAGCAACAGTGCCGCAACGGCGACGGCAACGGCGAAATAGGCGACGAGTGCGACGGCAATCAATGAAATCCCCGGAAATTGGAATTGATTGTGTTTTGCAATGCTTGCTCTTAGAATCAGGCTGCTTCGAGAGGCCGGGCTATATTATCGCGGTGAATTAAACCAGGATTCAATGAGACGCTGAATGAGTGCGCCGGAAAATTCAAATTCGAAAACTCCACCGAGCCTGCTGTCCGATACAAAGCCGGCGGACAACGGCGGCTCGCAGCCGTCGCGCATTCTCGCGGATCTGGAAGGACGCGTCACGCCGCCGGCCGAGCCGCCGCGCCGATCGCTGAAGGCGCCGATCGCCGCCGTCGTCGCGCTGCTGGTCGCCGTCGGCGGCTGGGGCGCATGGCGCTGGCAGCAGCAGTCGGCCGACGAGCCGGCCGCGGTGGCCGCCGCGCCCGCGCAAGAGGCCGGGAAAGCGACGCCGGCAAGCGGGGCGACCGCGCAGGTTGCGCAGAACGGCGCATCCGCGGCGTCGGCCGTGCAGCCGGCGACGATCGTCAACGACGAGCCGGCATCGGCAGCGGTTGCGTCCGCATCGGCACCGCCGGCAGCGGACGACAGCCGGCTGTCGCGCGCGCTCGCGAACGGCGCCGACGAGGCATCCGGCGCGACGACGGCCGGCGCAGCGGCGACGGCCGCCACGGCGGCCACTGCTGCCGCGACGGCGGCTGCAGCCGCCACGACGGCGAAAACCGCGAAGGCCGATGCGAAACCGGACGCGAAGAGCGCGAAGGTGGCCGCCCGCAGCAAGGCGGACGCCAAGGTCGACGCAAACGCCGAGGCCCGCAAGCACCGCAAGGAGCAGGCCGAACTCGCGCAGAAGAAGCATCGCGACACGTCGGTGCGGACGGCGTCCGCGAAGGACGATCCGGACGCCGACCTGCTCGCCGCGCTCGTCGCACGTACGAAGCCGGCCGACAAGAAAGCGGCCGCGCAGAAGGCGCAGCCCATGCCGACCAAGGCGGCAGCCGCGACCGGCGGCTCGCTCGCGGCACGCGTGAAGGAATGCTCGGAGCGCGGCTTCTTCGAAGATCAGCTGTGCCGCTGGAGAGTCTGCGACGGCCATTGGGGCAAGGATCCGGCGTGCCCGACTGCCGCGCAGTCGGACGCGCGCCAGTAAGGCTCCGCACGCAGGGAATCGCCGCATGCGCGCCGCCCACCGGGCGGCGCGTTGCTTTTGGGGCCCATGCATCGGCGCGGCACAGTCGCAGCAGGGCATACATGACACTGTCACGAAACCGTCACACATGTGCGGCATACGTCATGTTTCCCTTCCCGGTGCGCTGCCGGCGACGCGCGACGCGCGCTCGACGCACCCTCGCTTCGACACGATGGACCTGATCGCACAGACTTACGGCGCCGACACGTCCGGCATGATATGCGGGTTCCGCTTCATGCGCGGCGAGCCCGGCGTGCCGCTCGACGCATCGGCTGCGGCCGATTGGCTGCGCACGTGCTGCGCGCGCGATGCAGCCGACGCCGACGATTTCGTGTGGCTGCACTTCAATCTCGCGCACGGCGCGAGCGAGCGCTGGATGCGCACGCATCTCGGGCTGCCCGACAGCTTCTTCGAATTTCTGCATGAAGGCTCGCGTTCGACGCGTATCGAGCAGGAAGACGGCGCGCTGCGCGCGATCGTCAACGACGTGATGTTCAACCTCGAGCTGACGCCGTCGGAGATCGCGACGCTGTTCGTGCACGTCGAGCAGCGCATCATGGTCACCGCGCGGCTCAAGCCGCTGCGTTCGGTCGACACGCTGCGCGCGTGCGTGCGCGACGGCGAGCGCTTCCGGTCGCCGGCCGAGCTGCTGATGCATCTGCTGCGCGATCAGGCCGACCTGCTGATCCAGATCATGCGGCGCACGAGCGTCGACGTTGACCGGATCGAGGACAGCTTCCTGTCGCAGCGGCTCACGTCGAACCGCATCGAGCTCGGCACGATGCGGCGCACGCTGACGCGCCTGCAGCGCATGCTCGCGCCGGAACCGGGCTCGATCTTCCGGCTGCTCGCGCGGCCGCCCGCCTGGCTGCACGCGGACGACGTGCAGGAGCTGCGCGAATCGACCGAGGAGTTCTCGCTCGTGCTCGCCGATCTCGCGGGGCTCGTCGAGCGCATCAAGCTGCTGCAGGAAGAGATCGGCTCGCGTCTGGACGAACAGAACAACCGCACGCTGTTCACGCTGACGCTCGTCACCGTGATCGCGCTACCCATCAATATCGTCGCGGGCTTCTTCGGGATGAACGTCGGCGGCGTGCCGTTCGCCGAGAACAAGCACGGGTTCTGGTTGATGGTGCTGTTCGTCGCCGGCTTCACCGCGCTCGCCGCATGGTGGGCGTTTCGTCGGCGCAACGATCGCTGAGCGGCGCGGCCGCACCGCGCGACGCATCCGCAAAAAAACGGGCCTCGCTCGCGAGGCCCGTCGTACGGGTAAGCGCATGCGCCGGCCGGCGCGGCGCCGCAAGCGGCGTCGGCCGGCCGTGCATCGTTACTGCGTGAGCACCTTGCGCGGCTTGAACGCGCCCTGGTAACGCAGTGCCGGACGTTCCTTCGTCGTCGGCGCGATGCCGTCGAACGTCGGCGTCTGACGCAGCTTCATCGCGGCCGGCGAGGCGACCGAGCCGATCGACGTCGAGCGCGAGGCCGGCGCGAGGTTGTTCGCGACGAGCAGCGCGGCTTCGCTCTTCAGGTTCGCGAGCAGCACCGGATCGGTCGAGCCGTTGACCTGCGTGAGCACGCCGCTCCAGGCCGCGTCGCTGTAGTTCACAACGTAGTAGTCGAGACCGCTCGGATCGGCGACCACGCCCGTGCAGCCGTCGAGCCGCGTTTGCGCCTGCGTGTCCTTCAGCGCGAGCGTCGTGCGCTTCGACAGGCCCTGACCGTACGCGAGCGTGATCGGCACCGTCCATTGCAGGCCCGGATACGCGTTCTTGTTCGGGAACGGCTGCTGTTTCAGCGTGACGATCGTCTGGTTCTTCGTCAGGTCGCACTGCGTGTCGAGCGAGACCAGCGGCACGCCCGTCTGCCGCACGTAGCTGTCGCCGATCGGGCCGACCGGCTGGCCGCTCGCCTTCGACAGCGCGTCCCACAGACGCTTCGGCGTCCCGTTGCCGAACGAGTAGTCGGTCAGGTACTGCTGCAGGCCCTTGCGCAGCGTCTGCTCGCCCAGATAGTTCTCGAGCGTCTTCAGCACGTGGCCGCCCTTGTCGTAGGTGAACGCGCTCGCGCTCAGCACGAAGTCGTTCGACGCCCAGCCGTTGAAGTTCGGTGCGACCGGGAACGCGTTCGGCCCGATGTCGCGATTGATCACGCGGTACTTGTTCTTCACCTGATCGAGCCAGCTGAACTCGTCGGGGAAGAACTGGATCGTCGTCTTCGTTTCGAAGAACGTCGCGAACGACTCGTTGAGCCACACGTTGTCCCACCAGTCGGTCGTCACGAGATCGCCGAACCACTGGTGCGCGACTTCATGCGTGAGCACCTCGTTGCCGTACTGCGACATCGGCTGGCCCGGCTCCGGCAGGATGTCGTCCGCGAATTCGAGAATCGAGCCCCAGTTCTCCATCCCGCCGAAGTTCAGATCCTTCTGCTCCTTGAACGCATCGTTCGCGGCGACCGTGTCGAACTTCGTGAGCGGCAGCGGAATGCCGGTGTACCGATAGTAGAAGTCGAGCGCCTGCTTGGTGCGGTCCATCGCCGGCTTCGCCCAGTCGCGCATGCCCGGCGGCGTGAACACGCGCAGGTGCAGGCCGCCCTTGCCGCCCGGCAGCGGGCTCGTGAAGTCGTCCTCGTAGGTGTCGAACAGGCCGCCGCCGAAGAACAGCAGGTACGACGGCATCGGCGGCGTCTTCTCGAACTGCACGAGCTTGTAGCCGCCGCCGACGTTCGTCGACGGCTTCTCGGCCGCGTTCGACACGACGCGCCAGTTCTGCGGCACTTCGGCCGTCACTTCATAGGTCGGGCGGAACGCAGGCTCGTCCCAGCCGGGGAACCACTGGCGCGCGAGGTTGGTTTCGCCCTGCGTGAGAATCGCGCCGCTCGTCGTGCCGTCGGTCGCCTTCAGGTCGACGCGGAAGATCCCTTCGGCGGCCGAGCAGCCCGGATACGGATCGTCGCCGCAGCTGCCGCCGGTCTTGTTCACCGGATCGTCGTACGACTTGAAGTTGATGATGCCCGACCACTCCATGTGCAGCGAATAGTTGCCCGGCGAGATCGAGCCGCTGACAGGGCGCAGCTGATAGAAGTCGCCCTTGTCCTGCGGCGTCGCGATTAGCTGGATGTTGCCCGGCTGCAGCGTGATGCGGCCGTTCGTGAACTTGATCCGGTGGCCCGCGATCACGATGTTGTTCACGGGCTTCAGCACCTTGATTTCGACGTCGGCGCGGCCGTCGAACGCGTTGAGCGCCTCGTTCGGACGGAACCAGAGGCGGTAGTTGATCGGCACGACGGTGTCCGGCAGCTCGACGGGCGCGACGCTCTTGTCGACGTTGGACGCGCTGGTCTGCGGGCCGCCGGCGGCGGGCGACGAGCCGGCGTTCGGCGCGGCGGCCGAACTGAGCGCGGAAGCGGAGCCTAGGCCGCCGTCGTCGCCGCCGCACCCGGCGAGCGCGAGCGCGGCAACGAGCGGCAGATAACGCATCTTGCGAATAGAAATCGACATGACTGAAAACCTCGATTGTAGAAAGAGTCGTTCAGTGCTGCGAAAACGCCGGCAAAAGCAATCCCCCGCCGCTGGATAAGCGGCGAAAAAAGCCAATGACGGATTTATTCGAAAAGACGGCCGGCCGACTACGTAAAGGTAATCATGGTTTGCTGCCCCCTCTGTGTTTCCGGATATCGGTTGACTTGCCGGTTCGAAATCGCCGGGCGCGTGTTGTACTGAATGGAATGCGCGCGCACGACAGACGGCGCGCCGTGCACGGGCGCGCGCCTGCTTTGAACCGACGCCCCACGGGGCGGGCCGGGCCAGGCCGCCGGACGGAAGGACGGCGTGGTGTCGCCGTTCCGCAAAGTCGCCGTCATGCGGCTTGAAGGTTTGTCGGCCTGCTCGAAGGATGCGTCAATATACTTGATGGTTTTGGGTAAAGGAAACGAAAAAATTAGAAAGTCAGCCTATTGCGGTTTTTGCGCTTCATTGAATTGCGGATGGAATGAATTAACGATTTGGTTATTTGTGGAATTCCGTAGTTTTAATCTGTTAAGGAACCGGCGGTGCGCTGGAACTACGAAATCGCTCGCGTGCGGGTGCGGTCGGTACAATGCCGGATCGATCCGACGAATTCGCTGCCGCGAGGAGGCTGTCCATGCTGCGAGCCCTGTTCCGTTTCGCGCCGCTGCGCGCCGTGCTGTTCCTGTTCGCGGCGGCATTCGTGCTCGACGGTTGCGCGAGTCTCACGCGCGAGCCCCTCAGCGTGTCGGTGGTCGGTCTGGATCCGCTCGTCGGACAAGGGCTCGAGATGCGTTTCAGCCTGAAGCTGCGCGTGCAGAACCCGAACGACACGCCGATCGAATACGACGGCATCGCGGTCGCGCTCGAGCTGAACGGCGCGCCGTTCGCGAGCGGCGTCAGCGATCGCTCGGGCGTCGTGCCGCGCTTCGGCGAGGCCGTGCTCGACGTGCCGGTGTCGGTATCCGCGTTCGCGGCCGCGCGGCAGGCGTGGAACCTGCCCGGCGCCGCCGCGAACGGCGAACTGCCGTATGCGCTGCGCGGCCGGCTCGCGGGCGGCGTGATCGGGACGGTGCACTTCAGCGACGCGGGCACGCTGCGCTTGCCCGCGATGTCGGGCTGGGGCGCATCGTGACGCGCCCGTACCGTGCCGTGCCCGCTTTGCCGCACGATGCAAAGCGCGGTATGGTGTCGTCCGCGCGGCGAATGTCCGCCGCGCCGAAGCCAACCGTAGCCGAGCTCGCGTGACCGATTTCCCCGTTTTCCACTGGACCGACGCCGACGGCGTCGATCATGCCGTGCGCTGGCGCTCCGAAGCCGGCGTACCGCCGCCGAAGCGCGCGGTGCCCGCCGACGACCGCCTGACTGCCGACGCCGCCTATCGCCTCGCGTGCGAGGGCACCGCGCTCGTCTGGCAGGGCGATTTCCAGAATGCGCGCCAGCTCGTGCAGGCGATGGCGCGCCGCGTCGAGCGCAAGCCGAAGAAGGCGAAGGCTGCCGCCGGCGTCGAGGCATTCAACCTGCACCGGCTCGCGCAGTCGCAGCGCGCACGTACGCTCGGCATGCTGCTGATCCCGCTCGACGCCGACTATACGATTCCGCTGCGCCGCGCGCCCGACGTGCGCGCCGCGTGCGAGGAAGCGTACGGGCCGGGCGACGCGCCGTCGATGGTGTCGCTGCGCGAACTGCTCGGGCTCGTCGGCGCGCACGAATGGCGCAAGAAAGGCGTGCCGATTCCGGCGCTCGGCGGCGCGGCGATTCATCCGCACTACGGCGTGTTCTCGCCGGTGCGCGGCGAATACGTGACGCTCGTCGCGCGCGCGCCGCTGCCCGCGACGTCGGTTGCCTTCGACATCGGCACCGGTACCGGCGTGCTCGCGGCGGTGCTCGCGTCGCGCGGCGTCGAGCGCGTCGTCGCCACCGATCAGGACCCGCGTGCGCTGGCCTGCGCGCGCGAGAACCTCGAACGGCTCGGTTACGCAGGCCGCGTCGACGTCGCCGAAGCCGATCTGTTTCCGCCGGGCCGTGCGCCGCTCGTCGTCTGCAATCCGCCGTGGGTGCCCGCGCGGCCGAGCGCCCCGATCGAGTTTGCGGTCTACGATCCCGACAGCCGCATGCTGCGCGGGTTTCTCGCGGGGCTCGCCGCGCACCTCGAACCGGGTGGCGAAGGCTGGTTGATCCTGTCCGATTTCGCGGAGCATCTCGGGCTGCGGCCGCGCGACACGCTGCTGCAATGGATCGACGCGGCCGGCCTCGTCGTGCTCGGCCGCGACGACATCCGCCCCGCGCACCCGAAGAGCGCCGACGCCGACGATCCGCTGCACGCGGCGCGCCGTGCCGAGCTCACGTCGCTATGGCGGCTCGGCGCGCGAGCCTGAGCGCGCGTTTTCGGTAAACTGTCGCCATTCCTCACGATTGCCCGCCGCCGGGCCGTGGTCGACCGACCGCGGCCCGGCCGCGCTTCACGATGTCCAACAAGACTTACGAAATCCGTCCGGAGCAGTCCGTCGAACTGCTGAAGGAACTGCATATCCTGACCCGCGACGGCAAGATGAACCAGGACAGCCGCCGCAAGCTGAAGCAGGTGTATCACCTGTTCCAGTTCATCGAGCCGCTGCTCGCGAACGTGCAGGCCGACCGCGGCGCGGTGACGCTCGTCGATCACGGCGCCGGCAAGTCGTATCTCGGCTTCATCCTGTACGACCTGTTCTTCAAGCAGCAGCCGGGACACGGCACGCCGGCGTTCGCGTCGCATGTGTACGGGATCGAGACGCGCGAGGAGCTCGTCGCGCGTTCGACCGAACTGTCCGAGCGGCTCGGGTTCGGCGGCATGTCGTTTCTGAACCTGTCGGTTGCCGATTCGATCACGTCGCCGAAGCTGCCCGACACGGTCGACGTCGTCACCGCGCTGCACGCGTGCGACACCGCGACCGACGACGCGATCCGCTTCGCGCTCGCGAAGCGCGCACGGCACATCGTGCTCGTGCCGTGCTGCCAGGCCGAAGTCGCGGGCGTGCTGCGCCGTCACAAGGGCAAGTCGCTCGCGAACGCGCTGACCGAAGTGTGGCGTCATCCGCTGCATACGCGCGAATTCGGCAGCCAGATCACGAACGTGCTGCGCTGCCTGCAGCTCGAGGCGCACGGCTATCAGGTGAGCGTGACCGAGCTGGTCGGCTGGGAACATTCGATGAAGAACGAGCTGATCATCGCGCAGTACAAGAACCTGCCGCGCCGACGCCCGAGCGAGCGGCTGAACGAGATCCTCGACATGTTCGGGCTCGCCGAGCTGCGCGAGCGCTTTTTCGTTCCGCAGCGCGACGCGGCGGCCGGCGAAACGGTCGAACAGCACGCCGGCTGACGCCTGCGCGCCCGGCGCGCGTGCGCGCCAATCGGGCGGAGCCGGCGGCGCTAGACGTCGTCGCCCGCGCCGCTCATCCACTCGCGCCAGCCGTCGTGGCCAAGGCGGCGCAGGGTTTCCTGGTTTTTCTCGTAGATCGCGGCGGCGTCCGGAAACGCGCCGACCGCGCGCGCGATGCTGTCCTCGCGCAGCAGATGCAGGATCGGATACGGCGCGCGGTTCGTGTAGTTCTCGATGTCGTCCGGTTCGCTGCCGTCGAACCGATACTGCGGGTGAAAGCTCGCGATCTGCAGCACGCCGTCGAGTTTCAGCTGCTGCACGAGGCGATCGGCGAAGAACAGCGCGTCGTTGTAGTCGACGAAATCCGCGAACGCGTGCGGATAGATCACGAGCGTCGTGTCGATCTGCCGCGGATCGGCCGCTTCCAGCGCGCGCAGTTCGGCTTCGAGATCGGCGAGCGCCGTGTCGAGCGCGGTCGCGTCGCTGACCGCATAGCGCACCTGATCCTTCACGTACACGCTCTTCGCGAACGGGCACAGATTGAGTCCGATCACCGCCCGCGCGAGCCAGTGACGCGTGGCGGCGACGATTTCGTCGGTGGATTCGGGGCGGGTGTCGATCATCGGAAACGGGCGGGAAGGCGGCAACGGCCGCATTGTAGCGGGCGCGCGCGGCCGCTACGCGCAGGCGGCCTCGATCAGCTGCGTGACGAGCGCCGGTGCGATGCCGATCGGCGTTTCGCCGTGCCGGTACGTCTGGCTTGCCGCATAGATCCCTTCGATCACGAGCGCGAGCGAATCGGCGAGCGCCTTCGGATCGCGCGCGCCGGCCGCTTCGCAGAGCGCGACCAGCCGCTTCATCAGCTGTTCCTTGTTCTGCGCGACGCGCTCGCGCGCCGGATGCGACGCGTCCGGAAATTCGGCGGCGACGTTGACGAACGGGCAGCCGCGGTAGTCTTTCTGCGTCGCGCGCTCGGCAAGATCGACGAAATACTGGATCAGCTGCGCCTTCGGGTCGCCCGGATGCTTCGCGAGGCTCGCGTCGACGCGCTCGAAGAAGCACGCATCCATGCGCGCGAGATACGCGAGGATCAGGTCGTCCTTCGACGAGAACTGACGATACAGGCTCATCTTGTTGACGCCGGCGAGCTCGACGACCGCTTCGACGCCGACGCTGCGCACGCCTTCCCGGTAAAACAGTTCCTGCGCGGCGCGCAGCAGATGCTCCTGTGCGGTGGCGCCGGCGATCGCGCGGCGCGTGCGGCGAGCTGCCGGCTTGGCGGCCTCGATGCCCGACATGATGACCCTCGACTGCGTGGTGAATTGCTTGACATGTTACCGACTGGTCACTACGATCGCAACACACTTGTGACCGGTCAGTAACAATACCGGTCCGGACAATGGAAAAAATGCCAAGCATCGGCCCGGGTCAGCCGATGCGGTGTGCGGCGGAGGTGGCCCGGTCAAATGGGCGGCGCGCGGGCGCGTGCCGGCCGACTGGAGAACGCGAGATGAACTGGGCAGTGACACGAATCGGCGGGCGGTTCCATTACGGATGGCTCGCGGCGGCGGTGGTATTCCTGATCCTGCTGGCCGCGGCCGGCACGCGCGCGACGCCGAGCGTGCTGATGGTGCCGCTCGAGCGCGAGCTCGGCTGGAGCCGCGCGGCGATCTCGCTCGCGATCTCGGTCAATATCGCGCTGTACGGGCTGACGGGGCCGTTCGCGGCTGCCGCAATGCAGCGCTTCGGCCTGCGCCCGACGATCCTGACGGCGCTCGCGACGATGGGCGCGGGCGTCGCGCTGTCGTCGATGATGACGCAGAGCTGGCAGATGGTGCTGATCTGGGGGCTGATGGTCGGTTGTTCGACGGGCGTCGTCGCGCTGACGCTGTCCGCGACGTTCGTCACGCGCTGGTTCCACGCACGCCGCGGCCTCGTGATGGGGATTCTGACCGCGAGCACGGCCACCGGCCAGCTCGTGTTCCTGCCGATGCTCGCGGCGATCGCGCAGCGTCACGGCTGGCGGCCGGTCGTGCTGGTCGTCGCGCTCGCGGCGGCGATCGTGATCCCGCTCGTCGCGTTGCTGCTGCCCGAACGGCCGGCCGACGTGAAGCTGCGTCCGTACGGCGAGCCGGCCGATGCACCGGCCGCGCCAGACGCGACGAAGGAGAATCCGCTCGCGGTCGCGTTCCGCACGCTGCTCACGGCGAGCCGCTCGCGCGATTTCTGGCTGCTGTTCTTCAGCTTCTTCATCTGCGGCGCGAGCACCAACGGCTACGTCGGCACGCACCTGATCGCAATGTGCAGCGACTACGGGATGACGGAAGTGCAGGGCGCGTCGCTGCTCGCCGCGATGGGCGTGTTCGACCTGTTCGGTACGACGCTGTCGGGCTGGCTGTCCGATCGCTACGACAACCGCGTGCTGCTGTTCTGGTACTACGGGCTGCGCGGGCTGTCGCTGATCTATCTGCCGCATGCGTTCGGCATCGACTTCTTCGGGCTGCCGCTGTTCGCGATGTTCTACGGGCTCGACTGGATCGCCACCGTGCCGCCGACCGTGCGGCTCGCGACCGACGTGTTCGGCAAGGCGGCCGCGCCGGTCGTATTCGGCTGGATCGTCGCCGGCCATCAGCTCGGCGCGGCGTTCGCGGCGCTCGGCGCGGGGATGCTGCGGGCGAGCCTCGGCACCTACACGATCGCGTCGATGATCTCGGGCGGGCTCTGCATCATCGGCGCGCTGATCGTGCTGCGGATCAACCGCGGACCGTCGCGCGCGGCCGCGCAGGCGGCCTGAATACCGCGGCCGCCGCGTGCGGCCGCCTTTGCAGGTGCGGCGATTTGCATTGTCCGACGCGATCGGGCGCGTGTCGCCGCAAGCGGTTATGCTTGCGTTTCGGCGAGGCGTTCGCGCCCCTTCATCGATGTCAGCGAGGAACCGCATGTCTGTCAAACCTGCTCCCACTACCGTTTCGATTCACGAACTGATCGCGGGCCGCTGGAGCCCGCGCGCCTATTCCGACGCGCCGATCAGCGCTGCCGACCTGCATGCGGTGCTGGAGGCGGCGCGCTGGGCGCCGTCCGCGTACAACGCGCAGCCGTGGCGCTTCATCGTATTCGATCGCACGCGGGACGAAGCCGCGTTCAAGCGTGCGTTCGCGACGCTCGTGCCGTTCAATCAGGGCTGGAACGCACCGGCGCCGGTCCTGATCGCCGTCACCGCGCATACGCTGACGCCGAAGGGCGAGCCCGCGCCGACCGCGCTGTACGACGCGGGCGCGGCTGCGATGTCGCTCGTGCTGCAGGCGCACGCGCTCGGGCTCGCCGCACATCAGATGAGCGGCTTCGACGCGAATGCGTTCCGCGAGGCGTTCGAGATCCCGGCCGACGTCGCGATTCCCGCGATCATCTCGCTCGGCCACTACGGCAACGTCGACAAGCTCGATCCGGTGTTGCGCGATCGCGAGAAGGCGCCGCGCACGCGCCATCCGCTCGGCGAGATCGTCTACGCGGGCGCGTGGAAGAAGGGCTTCGAAGCGGCCGCGTGAAGGCTGGTGCGCGGCGCGGCGGAGCGCGCCGCGGGCGCCGCGCGACCGGCGCGACGGCCATACGCCGATCGCGCCCGCCCGTTGTGATCGCGCGGGCTTCATGTTAAAAAGCCCGTCCTTTCCGTTTTCGCGCCGGCCATGCGGCGGCTCTTTCCCATGACTTACTGCGCGATCGATTTCGGTACGTCCAATTCCGCCGTGGCGCTGCCCCACGGCGACGGCATGCGGCTCGCGCCCGTCGAGGGCGACCATCTGACGCTGCCCACCGCGATTTTCTTCAACAACGACGAGGAGACGGTCGAATACGGCCGTGCGGCGCTCGCATCGTACATCGACGGCTTCGACGGCCGGCTGATGCGCTCGATGAAGAGCATCCTCGGTTCGCCGCTCGCCGAGACGACGACCGATCTCGGCGACGGCACCGCGATCGCCTATACCGACGTGATCGCGCGTTTCCTGCAACACCTGAAGCAGAAGGCCGAGGCGTGCGCAGGCGCGCCGATCCGCCGTGCGGTGCTCGGCCGCCCGGTGTTCTTCGTCGACGACGATCCGCGCGCCGACCGCCTTGCGCAGAACCAGCTGCAGGCGGCCGCGCAGTCGGTCGGATTCGCCGACGTGCGGTTCCAGTACGAGCCGATCGCGGCCGCGTTCGACTACGAGTCGCGCCAGCAGGCGGAGCGGCTGGTGCTCGTCGCGGACATCGGCGGCGGCACGTCCGACTTCTCGCTGGTGCGCGTCGGCCCGGACCGCATGACGCGCCTCGACCGCAAGGACGACGTGCTCGCGCATCACGGCGTGCACGTCGCCGGCACCGACTACGACCGGCGCGTCGAGCTGTCGGCGATCCTGCCGGCGTTCGGCTATCGCGCGCTCGATCCCGAAGGCCGCGAGTTGCCGAACCGGATCTACTTCGATCTGGCGACCTGGCATCTGATCAATACGGTCTATACGCCGAAGCGGCTCGGCGAGCTGAAGCTGATGAAGCATCTGTACCGCGACGCGCGGCAGCACGAGCGGCTCGTGCGCGTGGTCGAGCAGCGGCTCGGGCATGCGCTGATGGCGCGCGCGGAAGAGGCGAAGATCGGCGTGGCCGCGGGCGGGGAGACGATGATCGACCTGAACGATGTCGAAGAGGACCTGCAGATCGCCTTCGACGCGGCGCGCCTGATCGATGCGAGCCGCGAGGACACCGCACGGATCGTCGACGCCGCGCGCGAAACGGTGCGGCTGGCGGGCGTCGCGCCGCGCGACGTCGGCGCGCTGTACTTCACGGGCGGCTCGACGGGTTTGGCGTTCCTGTCCGGCGCGCTGGCGGCCGCGTTTCCGGACGCGCAGCCGGTGTTCGGCGACCGCCTCGCCAGCGTCGCGACGGGCCTCGGCATTCACGCGCAGCGACTGTTCGGCTGACCGGCCGACGCGCGGTGCGCACGCGCTGCGCGCCGTGCCTGGCACGCTCCGACGCGACAAATAAAAAGCCCCGCCGAAGCGGGGCTTTTTTCACGAAATCTCGCGCAGCAATTACAGCGGGCGGATGTTCGCAGCTTGCAGACCCTTCGGGCCCGTCTTCACTTCGAATTCGACCTTCTGGTTTTCTTGCAGCGTCTTGAAACCTTCGACGCGGATTTCCGAGAAGTGCGCGAACAGATCGTCGCCGCCGCCTTCCGGGGTGATGAAGCCGAAGCCCTTTGCGTCATTGAACCACTTGACGGTACCGGTTGCCATGTTACTTGTTCCTAAAAAGATAAAACGGGGCCGAAGCCCATGGGGTGCGGAAAATCAAGGAAGGGGGTAATGGGACCAACCGGAGTACCGTTGATGGGCGAACTACGAAAGACCAATTCACTCGCCGCTTGAAATCCTGCGAAGTCCGTTATACGGCTAATCGGGCGCGCGGTCAACCGTATTTCCATGTCCTCAGGGTTATTGCGGATATTTAAGCTTACAAACATTGCAGAAACGCCGGATTTTTTGTAGGGGGCGATCGATTTTGGCGCCAACTTGGAGGTGCAACCGTTAAACTACGCGCCGCGCGGACCAGGTTGCCCCGATCGGGTGACCTGTCCCCCCAAGAATGCGTGCGCGGCGCAGTTCGAGCCGATCCCGAACTGCGGGCCGACCATGCTTTTTGAGACACAGGAGAGGATGTGAAGAGTTCTATACAACGGAACATCGGCCCGTTTGCATTGATGCTGACGGGGCTGGGTTCGATTATCGGCTCGGGCTGGCTGTTCGGTGCCTGGAAAGCCGCCAAGATCGCCGGTCCGGCGGCGATCTGCGCGTGGATCATCGGCGCCGTCGTGATTCTCGCGATTGCGCTCACGTACGCGGAGCTCGGTGCGATGTTCCCCGAGTCGGGCGGGATGGTGCGTTACGCGCGCTACTCGCATGGGTCGCTGGTGGGCTTCATCAGCGCATGGGCGAACTGGATTGCGATCGTGTCGGTGATTCCGATCGAGGCCGAGGCATCGATCCAGTACATGAGCACGTGGCCGTATCCCTGGGCGCATGCGCTCTTCGTCAACGGGGAACTGACGACGCCGGGCCTGCTGCTGTCGGCCGTGCTGGTGGTCGTGTACTTCCTGCTGAACTATTGGGGCGTGAAGGCCTTCGCGCGGGCGAACACCGCCATCACGATCTTCAAGTTCCTGATCCCGGGCCTGACGATCCTCGGCCTGATGCTGACGAGCTTCCATTCGGAAAACCTCGGCACGAGCTCCGGTGCGAGCTTCGCGCCGTACGGCTGGTCGGCCGTGCTGACCGCGGTGGCGACGAGCGGCATCGTGTTCGCGTTCAACGGCTTCCAGAGCCCGGTGAACCTTGCCGGTGAAGCGCGCAACCCGTCGCGCAGCGTGCCGTTCGCGGTGATCGCGTCGATTCTGCTCGCGCTCGTGATCTACGTGCTGCTGCAGATGGCGTACATCGGCGCGGTGAATCCGGCCGACGTCGCGAAGGGCTGGCAGCACTTCAACTTCTCGTCGCCGTTCGCGGAACTCGCGATCGCGCTGAACCTGAACTGGCTCGCGATCCTGCTGTACGTCGACGCGTTCATCAGCCCGAGCGGTACCGGCACGACGTACATGGCGACGACCACGCGGATGATCTACGCGATGGAGCGCAACAACACGATGCCGAAGATGTTCGGCAACGTGCATCCGCTCTACGGCGTGCCGCGTCAGGCGATGTGGTTCAACCTGCTCGTGTCGTTCATCTTCCTGTTCTTCTTCCGCGGCTGGAGCTCGCTCGCGGCAGTGATCTCGGTCGCGACCGTGATCTCGTATCTGACGGGTCCGATCAGCCTCATGGCGCTGCGCCGTGCGGCGACCGACATCGAGCGCCCGCTGTCGATTCCGGCGATGAAGCTGATCGCGCCGTTCGCATTCGTCTGCGCGTCGCTGATCCTGTACTGGGCGAAGTGGCCGCTGACCGGCGAAATCATCCTCCTGATGATCGTCGCGCTGCCGGTGTACTTCTACTTCCAGGGCAAGTCGGGCTGGACCGGCTGGGGTGCCGACCTCAAGGCGGCATGGTGGCTCGTCGCGTATCTGCCGACGATGGCCGTGCTGTCGCTGATCGGCAGCAAGGAGTTCGGCGGTTACGGCTATCTACCGTACGGCTGGGACATGCTGGTCGTCGCCGTAATCTCGCTCGGGTTCTACTTCTGGGGCGTGAACACCGGCTACCGGACGCAGTATCTCGACGAGCGCGAATCGCACGACGAGATCCTCGAAGGCATCGGCGCCTGACGCAAGCAGCCCGCTCTGCCGCCGGAATCGGCGGCGGCCGAGCGCGCAAGCAAGCCCGCCCGAGCAGCGATGCTCGGGCGGGCTTTTGTTTTGTGCGTTCCGGGGCAGGGCGCGGGCAGCGGGGCCGGCGGCCCGCGCGGCCGCTCAGGCCGTCGCGCTCGAGAACACGTAGTTCGTCATGGCCAGCACGCGCTGATACGTGCCGAGCGCCTGGATGCCGAGCCGGTAGTCGTCGTCGGCCGCGCCGAGCGCCGCGAACACCGGCAGCAGATGCTCGTCGGTCGGATGCATCAGCGCCGCGTGCGGCGCCTGCCTGCGGTAGTCGAGCAGCGCGTCGATGTCGCGCTCGGCGAGCTTCGTCTCGAACCAGTCGGTGAATTCGGCGACGCGCGGATCGGCGTCCTCCGGCGAGGCGCCGAAATCCGCCGCGCGCAGATTGTGCGTGATCTGGCCCGAGCCGATCACCATCACGTCCTCATCGCGCAGCGGCCGCAGCGCGCGGCCGACGGCGAAGTGATGCGCGGCGTCCGCGCGCGGCTGGATCGACAGTTGCGCGACCGGCACGTCGGCGTGCGGGAACATCAGCAGCATCGGCACCCACGCACCGTGATCGAGGCCGTGCTCGAGCGTCGCGGTCGCGATGCCCGCCGCATTCAGGAGGTCGGCCGCATGCTGCGCGACGTCGGGCGCGCCGGGCGCCGGGTAGCGGATTTCGTAGAGCGCGCGCGGAAAGCCGTAGAAGTCGTGAATCGTGTCCGGATGCGCGGCAATGCTCGCGACGGGTTGCTGCGTGCCCCAGTGCGCGGACAGCATCAGCACCGCGCGCGGGCGCGGCAGCTCGGCACCGAGTTCGGTGAATGCGCCGGACGGCAATGCCGGATCGATCGGCAGCGTCGGCGCGCCATGCGACAGGTAAAGCGAAGGCAAGCGGTTCATGTCGGTGGCCTGCTGAAGGGATGTTGCGTTCGACTATAGATCCGCACGAGAGATTGATAAACAGCGGTTCTGGATTTTATTGAATCTCTCGAGTTGATAATCGAGCCGCGCATCGGCTCGGCGGCCATCCGCGCCATGAGCGGATGGCTTTCTCCGAACTTGCGCGAAAGTTGGCGAAGATGGCTCAAAAACGGCGAGGTTTCGCCGCGAGAGGCGCGCTACTGCGCGTGACGGAGCCCGGCCCACGGCGTCGTGAGCGGCGTATCGGGCGCGAACAGGTCGAGCACGCGCGTGACGGTCTGGTCGACGAGTTCGTCGATCGTCTTCGGCATTGCATAGAACGCCGGCAGCGGCGGGAACACGATGCCGCCCATTTCGGTGACGGCCGTCATGTTGCGCAGATGCGCGAGATTGAACGGCGTTTCGCGCACCATCAGCACCAGGCGGCGACGTTCTTTCAGCGTTACGTCGGCCGCGCGCGTGATCAGATTGTCGGACAGCCCGTGCGCGATGCTCGCGAGCGTCTTCATCGAGCAGGGCGCGATCACCATGCCGTGCGTCGCGAACGAGCCGGACGCGATCGTCGCGCCGACGTCGCGCACCGAATGGACGACGTCCGCGCGGCTTTCGACGTCGGACTTCGACAGCTTCAGTTCGTGCTGGATATTGAGCCAGCCGGCGTTCGAGATCAGCAGGTGCGTCTCGACGCCGCCGGCGGCGCGCAGCAGATCGAGCAGCCGCACGCCGTAGATCGCGCCGGTCGCGCCGGTGATCGCGACGATCAGCCGGCGACGCGGCGCGCTGGGAGAGACCATCGGGGAAGCGGTGTTACGCGGCGGCGAACAGTTGCTGCAGCTCGCCCGACTGGTACATCTCCATCATGATGTCCGAGCCGCCGATGAACTCGCCCTTGACATACAGCTGCGGGATGGTCGGCCAGTTCGAGAATTCCTTGATCCCCTGACGGATCTCTTCGTCCTCGAGCACGTTGACCGTCTTGAACTGATCGACGCCGCAGGCCTTCAGCACCTGCACTGCGCGGCCGGAAAAGCCGCACATCGGGAATTGCGCGTTGCCCTTCATGAAGAGCACGACCGGGTTTTCGTCGACGATTTGCTTGATACGTTGTTGGGTGTCCATGACTGACCTTGCGTTTGCGGGGCGTTAGATCGAAATGATAGCGGATTTCAACCGGGCGGGCCGGGCGTCAGCGGGGCAGGCGGCCGCCCGTCGTGCGTTCGATCGCGGCGAGATCGGCGAGCGATTCGACCGCGTCGAAACCGTGCGATGCGAGCAGCGCGCGCACCGCTTCCGCCTGGTCGTAGCCGTGCTCGATCCACAGCGTGCCGCCCGGCTTCAGATGCGCACGCGCGCCGGCGACGATCGTGCGGATCGCGCTCAGCCCGTCGGCGTCGTCGGTCAGCGCGCCGCGCGGCTCGAAGCGCAGGTCGCCTTGCGACAGATGCGGATCGTGCTGCGCGATATACGGCGGATTGCTGACGATCGCGTCGAAGGCGAGCGCGGGATCGAGTGCCGCGTACCAGTCGCTCTGCAGCCACTGCAGCGGGCCGCCGGGGCGGCGCGCATCGAGCAGTTTGTCGGCGTTGCGCTGCGCGACCGCGAGCGCGGCGGCCGACCGGTCGAGCGCCCATACGCGCGCATCGGGCCGCTCGGCTGCGATCGACACCGCGATCGCGCCGCTGCCGGTGCCGAGATCGAGCACGGCCGGATGCGCGAGCCCGTCGATCGCGTCGAGCGCGGCTTCGACGAGCAGTTCGGTTTCGGGGCGCGGGATCAGCACGTCGGGCGTCACGTCGAACGGGCGGCCGAAGAACTCGCGCATCCCGACGAGCTGCGCGACGGGCTCGCCGGCCGCGCGGCGCGCTTCGAGCGCACGATAGCGTTCGACTGCCTCTGCATCGAGCGGCCGATCGCCGCGCGTGATCAGCTGCGTGCGCGTCCAGCCGAGCGCGTGCGCGAGCAGCACGCGCGCGTCGACCGCATCGAGCGGCGTCGCGCGCAGCAGGTCGTCGGCGGTCGGTGCGGACATCGTCGCGGCCTCAGTCGGCGTCGCCGAGCGACGCGAGCAGCTCGGCCTGATGCTCGCTGACGAGCGCGCCGATCAGCTCGTCGAGATCGCCGTCCATGATCGCCTCGAGCCGGTAGAGCGTCAGGTTGATCCGGTGATCGGTCATCCGGCCCTGCGGGAAGTTGTACGTGCGGATTCGCTCGGAACGATCCCCCGAGCCGATCAGGCTCTTGCGCGTCGCGGCTTCCTTCGCGTGCTGCTCGTGATACTGCTTGTCCTTGATACGCGCGGCGAGCACCTTCAGCGCGCGATCCTTGTTCTTGTGCTGCGAGCGGTCGTCCTGGCACTCGACGACGATCCCGGTCGGCAGGTGCGTGACACGCACCGCGGAATCGGTCTTGTTGATGTGCTGGCCGCCCGCGCCCGAGGCGCGGAACGTGTCGATCCGCAAGTCGGCCGGATTGATCTCGACTTCGCCGATTTCATCCGCCTCGGGCATCACGGCGACCGTGCATGCGGACGTATGGATGCGCCCCTGCGTCTCGGTCGCCGGCACGCGCTGCACGCGATGCCCGCCCGACTCGAACTTCAGCCGCGAATACGCGCCCTGGCCGGCGATCCGCACGATCACCTCCTTGTAGCCGCCGAGATCGGACGGACTTTCCGACATCATCTCGACCTGCCAGCGCTGCCGTTCCGCGAAGCGCAGGTACATGCGCAGCAGATCGCCGGCGAACAGCGCCGATTCGTCGCCGCCGGTGCCCGCGCGGATTTCGACGAAGATGTTGCGATCGTCGTTCGGATCCTTCGGCAGCAGCATCTTCTGCAGCTCGACCTCGAGCCGCGCCATCCGCTCGCGCGCGCTGCGGATTTCTTCCTCGGCGAAATCGCGCATCGACGGATCGGCGAGCAATTCCTGCGCGGCCGTCTCGTCGCTGCGCGACTGGCGCCACAGCGCATACTGCTCGACGACCGGACCGAGTTCCGCGTGTTCGCGCGTGAGCTTGCGGTACTGGTCGAGATCGGCCGTGACGTTTTCGCGGCTCAGCAGATCGTTCAGTTCGGCCAGCCGGGTGGACAGCTGGTCGAGCTTGCGTTGCATGCTCGTCTTCATGGTGTGGAGCGGCGCTCCCGGGCAAGGAGTATTCGGAAAGGATAGGCCGGCCGACGGCCGGCGGCAGTGCGATCGGCCGGCGCTAGTGGCCGGACTGATCGTTGGAGCGCGGCGCGTGCTGATAGAAACCGCGCATCAGCTCGATCAGCGAATCGCGATCGGCGCCGTTCACGCGGTTGAGCGCACTCGTCGGGCCGTGGATCAGCTTGTTGGTCAGCGCCTGCGACAGCGCTTCGAGCACGGCGGCCGGATCGTCGCCGCGAGCGAGCATTTTCTGCGCCTTCTCGACTTCCAGGCGGCGCAGCGCGTCGGCCTGCGTGTGCATATGACGGATCACCGGCACGACGCTGCGCGTATCGAGCCATTGCATGAAATTCTGCACGCGCGTCTCGATGATCGCTTCGGCCTGCGCGACCGCCGCCTGACGCGATGCGTTGCCTTCGCGCACGATCGCGCCGAGATCGTCGACGGTGTACAGGAACACGTCCTTCAGCTTGCCGACTTCGGGCTCGATGTCGCGCGGCACGGCGAGATCGACCATGAAGATCGGACGGTGACGGCGCGCCTTCACGGCGCGCTCGACCGCGCCGAGACCGATGATCGGCAGCGTCGACGCGGTGCACGACACGATGATGTCGAATTCGTGCATCCGCGCCGGCAGGTCCGACAGCGGCATCGCGCGGCCGTTGAAGCGTTCGGCGAGCCGCTGGCCGCGCTCGGCCGTGCGGTTCGCGACGACGAGCTCGCGCGGGCCTTGTGCGGCGAAGTGCGTCGCGCAGAGCTCGATCATTTCGCCGGCGCCGATGAACAGCACGCGCTGATCCGACACCTTTTCGAAGATCCGCTGCGCGAGGCGTACCGCGGCGGCCGCCATCGACACCGACTGCGCGCCGATTTCCGTCGTGCCGCGCACTTCCTTCGCAACCGCGAACGTGCGCTGGAACAGCTGATTCAGGTAGGTGCCGAGCGCGCCGGCTTCGGACGCGGTACGCACCGCGTCCTTCATCTGACCGAGGATCTGCGTTTCGCCGAGCACCATCGAATCGAGGCCCGAGGCGACGCGAAATGCGTGCCGGACCGCTTCGGACTGCGGCAGCGCATAGACGTGCGGCGCCAGTTCATCGACCGGAATCCGGTGATAGTCGGACAGCCAGCGGATCGCGGCGTCGCGCGCCGCGCGATCGTCGGTTGCGCAGTAGAGCTCGGTGCGGTTGCAGGTGGACAGGATCGCCGCTTCGGGCGCGTTGGGCGCCTGCGGGCCGAGGAAGACGTTCTTGAACGTGACGAGAGCCGGCTTGATCTGCTCGAGCGGAAACGCCACGCGTTCGCGCAAGGCGACTGGCGCAGTGTGGTGGTTGATTCCGATCGTGAGGAGTTGCATATCGAGGGCTATCGTTTAGCCGCATATTATAGCGTCTCGGCGGATTGCTCACCTGCGCTGTAGCGGGCGTCCGCGAGGCGCGGGCGGCGATTTGGGGGCTCGATCGGCACGCGATCGAGCTGATAGCCGTAGCCGTACAGCGGCAGCAGCCGGTAGCCGCGTTCCGGCAGCAGCCGCAGCTTGCTGCGCAGCCGCGATGCGTGCGTGTCGAGCGTGCGCGACTTCATGTCGCGGTGGCGCGCCCACACCGTCTCGAGGATATGGGCGCGCGACACCGGCCGCGACAGGTTCGCGAGCAGAAGCCGCGCGAAGCGGAACTCCTTCGGCGTGAGCGCGACGGTGTGCTGGCCGAAGCTGACGAGCAAGTGCGTCGCATCGAACGCGAATTCGCCATACATTTCGCGCGAGCGCACCGGCGGCCGGCGCACGCCCGCGCGCCGGCTCAGCGCGGTCACGCGCGCCAGCAGCTCGGGCCCGCCGACCGGGCGCACGAGGCAGTCGTCGGCACCCGCGTGCAGGCAGGCGACGATTTCGCTTTCGCGTGACAGATGGAAGACGGCGATCGCGGGCAGCCCGGGCAGGACCGCCTGCGCGCGCGGAATGATGTCTTCGGCAGGGCTGTCGCCGGCCCAGCCCGCGACGATCAGCATGTCGCAGGTGTCGCCTGCAAGCCATTCGAAGAACGCCGCGGCGGTGGAAAATGCGTGGCAAACGTGACCGCCGATGAAGAGCTGGCGATTCAGGAACGCGGCGTGGTCCGCGTCCGGATCGATCAGAGCGATTCGCATGATGTGTGTTCAATGCGGCAGCCGGTGCGCGCTTGCCATAACGTCGACTGGGCCCCTACACTCGAACGTTCGCGGCGCCCGGCTGTCCCGGGTTCGATGGATGATCGATGCTAGCCGCTGGCAACGTTCACGCCTATTGGACGAATCTGAATTTATAGAAGGCGTCGAATGAACTGGTTTGGGATTGTTGTCCTGGGGGCGGCCGTCGGGCTCGTCGGCCGCTGGCTGCACCCGATGCGGCGTGCGGGCCGGCCGGCGTGGTGGGCGTCGGTGCTCGTCGGCATCGCGGCGGCCGCCGCCGCGCGCATGCTCGGCAACCTCTCGGGACTGTTTTACGACGGCGAAACGCTCGAATGGCCGGTCTGTGCCGGCGCCGCGTTCGTCGCCGTCGCCGTGACGGTCGCGCTCGCGGCCCGTCGATGAAAGCTCTCAGGTGAAATCATGAATGCCCGTCTCCCCGAAGTCTCGCCGGTGCCGACCCGGCTCGCGCTGCTGCGCGGCGCGATGGTCCGCGAGGATCTGGCCGCGTATCTCGTACCGTCCGCCGATCCGCATCTGTCCGAATATCTGCCCGAGCGCTGGCAGGCCCGCCGCTGGTTGTCCGGCTTCACGGGCTCGGTCGGCACGCTCGTCGTGACCGCCGATTTCGCGGGCCTCTGGGTCGACAGCCGCTACTGGGTGCAGGCCGAAGCCGAGCTCGCCGGCACCGGCGTGCAACTGATGAAGATGACGGGCGGCCAGCAGAGCGCACCGCACGTCGACTGGCTCGCGCAGAACGTGCCGGCCGGTGCGACGGTCGGCGTCGACGGCGCGGTGCTCGGCGTCGCCGCGGCGCGCGCGCTGACGGCGGCGCTCAGCGCGCGCGGGATCGCGCTGCGCACCGATCTCGACCTGCTCGACGCGATCTGGCCCGAGCGGCCGGCGCTGCCCGCCGATCCGGTGTTCGAGCACGTCGCGCCGCAGGCCGACACGACGCGCGCGAGCAAGCTCGCCGACGTGCGGCGCGCGATGCAGGCGCAGGGCGCGCAGTGGCATTTCGTCTCGACGCTCGACGATCTCGCGTGGCTGTTCAACCTGCGCGGCGCCGACGTCAGCTTCAATCCGGTATTCGTTGCGCACGCAATGATCGGCATCGACAGCGCGACCTTGTTCGTCGCCGACGGCAAGGTGTCGCCCGCGCTGGCCGCGTCGCTCGCGCAGGACGGCGTCGAGGTGCGGCCGTATGGCGACGCGCGGGCGGCGCTCGCCGCGCTGCCGGACGGCGCGACGTTGCTGGTCGACCCGCGCCGCGTGACGTTCGGCACGCTCGAAGCCGTGCCGGCCGGCGTGAAGCGGGTCGAGGCCGTGAACCCGTCGACGTTCGCGAAATCGCGCAAGACGCCCGCCGAGATCGCGCATGTGCGCGTGACGATGGAGCACGACGGCGCGGCGCTCGCCGAATTCTTCGCGTGGTTCGAGCAGGCCGTGAACCGCGACACGATCACCGAGCTGACGATCGACGAGCAGCTGACGGCCGCGCGCGCGCGGCGCCCCGGCTACGTGTCGCCGAGTTTCGCGACGATTGCCGGTTTCAACGCGAACGGCGCGATGCCGCATTACCGCGCGACGCCTGCGTCGCATGCGACGATCGCCGGCGACGGGCTGCTGCTCGTCGACTCGGGCGGCCAGTACCTGACGGGCACGACCGACATCACGCGCGTCGTGCCGGTCGGCACCGTCAGCGATCTGCAGCGGCGCGATTTCACGATCGTGCTGAAGTCGATGATGGCGCTGTCGCGTGCGCGTTTCCCGCGCGGCATCCGCTCGCCGATGCTCGACGCGATCGCGCGCGCGCCGATGTGGGCGGCCGGTCTCGACTACGGTCACGGCACCGGCCACGGCGTCGGCTATTTCCTGAACGTGCACGAAGGTCCGCAGGTGATTTCGCACTACGCGCCGGCCGAGCCGTACACGGCAATGGAAGAAGGGATGATCACGTCGATCGAGCCGGGCGTGTACCGCCCCGGCCAGTGGGGCGTGCGGATCGAGAACCTGGTCGTGAATCGCGCGGCCGGGCAGACCGAGTTCGGCGATTTCCTCGCGTTCGAGACGCTGACGCTGTGCCCGATCGACACGCGCTGCGTGCTGATCGAGATGCTGCACGAGGAAGAGCGCGCGTGGCTCAACGCGTATCACGCGACGGTGCGCGAGCGCGTCGGCCGGCACGTGAGCGGCGACGCGAAAGCATGGCTCGACGCGCGCACGCAGCCGGTCTGACGCGGCGAACGACACGGGCCGCGCGGCGGCCCGACGATAACGACGGCGAGGAGCGACGATGACGGATACCGCAGTGATCGTGGTCGACATGCAGCGCGGGCTCGTGCAGCGCGCGACGCCCGCGTACCGGCTCGACGACGTCGTGTCGGGCATCAACCGGCTGACCGCGGCGGCGCGCGCCGCGCGTGCGCCGGTGTGCTTCGTGCAGCACGACGGCGACGCGGCCGACGACATCGTGCCCGGCACGCCCGGCTGGGAGCTGCATCGCGGGCTCGTCGTCGAGGCCGGCGACTGGCGCATCCGCAAGCGGATGAGCGACGCGTTTCACGACACGCCGCTCGCCGCCCAGCTGGACCGGCACGGCGTCCGGTCGGTGCTGATCTGCGGCTACGCGACCGAGTTCTGCGTCGATGCGGCCGCGCGTCGCGCGACGCTGCTCGGCTACCGCACGACCGTCGTGTCGGATCTGCATACGACGAATACGCGCGCGCACCTGTCGGCGGAGCAGATCGTCGCGCATCATCACTTCATCTGGGAAAACAGTTCGCTGTCGGGCAACGCGGTGACGCCGCGCCCGCTGGCCGACGTGCTCGCAACGGAGCTCGCATGACGATCAAGGCGGTGGTGTTCGATTTCGGCGGCGTGCTGATCGACTGGAGCCCCGAGTATCTGTACCGGAAACTGATTGCCGGCGACGCCGAGCGCCGCTGGTTTCTCACGCACGTCTGCGCGATGGAGTGGGTCGTGCGGCAGGACGGCGGACAGACGATCGAAGAAGGCACGAACGAGCTCGTCGCGCAGTATCCCGAACACGAAGCGCTGATCCGCGCGTTCTACGCACGCTGGCACGAGATGATCGGCGGCGTGCTCGCGGAAGGCGTCGCGCTCGTCGAGCGGCTCGACGCGCGCGGCATGCCGCTGTTCGGGCTCACGAACTGGTCCGCGCAGACGTTTCCGTATGCATGGGAGCACTTCCCGGTGCTGCGGCGCTTCAAGGACATCGTCGTGTCGGGCCACGTGAAGCTCGTGAAGCCCGACCCGGCGATCTACCGCGCGATGCATGCGCGGATCGATCCGCATCTGCCGGGCATCGCGCCGCATGAACTCGTGTTCATCGACGACAACGCGAAGAACGCGGCCGCCGCGACCGCGCTCGGCTGGCACGGCATTCACCACACGAGCGCGGCCGCGACCGAAGCGCGGCTGCGCGAACTCGGCGCGCTCGCGTAAGCCGCCGCCATCAAAAAACCCCGCGCTTCGGACAGACAGCGCGGGGTTTGTGGGTCAGCGGGGCCGCCGGCCGATCAGCGCGTGATCGGCTTGTAGCGGATGCGCTTCGGCTTCGCCGCTTCCTCGCCGAGGCGTGCGCGCTTGTCGGCTTCGTATTCCTGGTAGTTGCCGTCGAAGAACGTGACCTGCGAGTCGCCTTCGAACGCGAGGATGTGCGTCGCGATCCGGTCGAGGAACCAGCGATCGTGCGAAATCACCATCACCGAGCCGGCGAACTCGAGCAGCGCGTCTTCGAGTGCGCGCAGCGTTTCGACGTCGAGGTCGTTCGACGGTTCGTCGAGTAGCAGCACGTTGCCGCCGGAGATCAGCGTCTTCGCGAGGTGCAGGCGGCCGCGCTCGCCGCCGGACAGGTTGCCGACGATCTTCTGCTGGTCGCCGCCCTTGAAGTTGAAGCGGCCGATGTACGCACGCGACGGCGTTTCGTACTTGCCGACCGTCAGCACGTCGGCGCCGCCGGAGATTTCCTCGAACACCGTCTTCGAGCCGTCGAGCGCATCGCGGCTCTGGTCGACGTACGCGAGCTTCACGGTCGGGCCCGTCACGATCTCGCCCGAATCCGGCTGCTCCTTGCCCGTGATCATCCGGAACAGCGTCGACTTGCCGGCGCCGTTCGGACCGATGATGCCGACGATCGCGCCCGCCGGAATCTTGAAGCTCAGATTGTCGATCAGCAGCCGATCGCCGTACGACTTGCTGACGTTCTTGAACTCGATCACTTCATTGCCGAGGCGATCGCCGACCGGAATGAAGATTTCCTGCGTTTCGTTGCGCTTCTGGTATTCCTGGCTGTTCAGCTCCTCGAAGCGCGCGATACGCGCCTTCGACTTCGCCTGACGGCCCTTCGGGTTCTGGCGCACCCACTCCAGTTCCTTCTTGATCGCCTTCTGGCGCGCGGATTCGGCCGCCTCTTCCTGCTTCAGGCGTTCCTCCTTCTGGTCGAGCCAGCTGCTGTAGTTGCCCTTCCAGGGAATGCCGTGGCCGCGGTCGAGTTCGAGAATCCACTCGGCTGCGTTGTCGAGGAAGTAGCGATCGTGCGTGACGGCGACGACCGTGCCCGGGAAGCGCACGAGGAACTGCTCGAGCCAGTCGACCGATTCCGCATCGAGGTGGTTGGTCGGTTCGTCGAGCAGCAGCATGTCGGGTTTTTCGAGCAGCAGCTTGCACAGCGCGACGCGACGCTTTTCGCCGCCCGACAGGTGCTCGATCTTCGCGTCCCACGGCGGCAGGCGCAGTGCGTCGGCCGCCACTTCGAGCTGCTGCTCGGGGCTGCCGCCGTCGCTCGACGCGAGGATCGCCTCGTATTTCGCCTGCTCGGCCGCGAGCGCGTCGAAGTCGGCGTCCGGTTCCGCATACGCGGCGTAGATTTCCTCGAGCTTCTTGTTCGCCTGGAACAGATCGCCGAGACCTTCCTCGACCGCCTCGCGCACCGTCTTGCTCGGGTCGAGCTGCGGTTCTTGCGGCAGGTAGCCGATGTTCAGGTTCGGCATCGGCGTCGCTTCGCCTTCGATGTCCTTGTCGACGCCTGCCATGATGCGGATCAGCGTCGACTTGCCCGAGCCGTTCAGGCCGAGCACGCCGATCTTCGCGCCCGGAAAGAACGACAGCGAGATGTCCTTCAGAATCTGGCGCTTGGGCGGCACGATCTTGCCGACCCGGTTCATCGTGAAAACGTATTGGGCCATTTCGGTGTGAAGTCAGAAGTGGTTGAGACGGCCGCGCAGCGTGCTGGCGTGGCGGCGTCGGATGATTCGGTACGGAGCGGCCGCGCGAGGCGCGACGGTGTGCCGCGTGCGGCGACGCGAACGGCTATTGTACTTCGCCGCCGGCTGTCGCTGGCGCGGCTCGGCCGTTTGGCCGAGGCACGCTCAGAGCCACTCGGCGACGCCGCCGTGGCCCGAGCACGTGCCGCGTCGATGGCGGCTGAAGCTGTACGCGCCGTCGCGGCATCGCGCGCTCGCGCCTTCCGGCACGCGGCCCGATTTCGAGCGGGCCGGCGCGTGGACGGTTTCGCCGTCGCGATTGCGATAGGTGTCGTGGCGATCGAGGTCGGCTTCGTTGCCGTACGCGGGCGATGCGCGGAACGCGTGCGCCGGAGCGGACAGCGGCGCGGTGGCGGCGAACAGCGCGATCGACAAGGCTGCGATGCGCGTCGCGCGGTGGAGCAGGGCGGGCATGGTCTTCTCGTGATGTTGTTATTGGAGCGGCGCGATGGCCGTGGGCGGCATGCTAACCGATGCGCGGGAGAAGCGGCGCGGCGCGCGCTGTCGCTACGTCGCGCCGGACATCGATGGCGCGTCGCCGGCGCGCGCGGCATCGAGTATCCAGCGCCGGAACGCAGCCACCTTCGGCCGTTCCGCATGATGCGGCGGGTAGACGAGGTCGTACGCGAAATCGTCGAGCCGTGCGACGTCGGCGAGCTGCACGAGCCGGCCGTTCGCGAGCTCGCCGCGCACCATCGCAGCCGGCAGCAGCCCCGCGCCTTGCCCGGCGACGCTGGCCTGCAGCGGCGGTGACAAGCCTGCTTCGGCGCGAATGGGAGGCGAACGTGCCGGCCAAATGGCGGGAAACGGGCGATGCGAGTTGGCGCGTCGACCGGTGCCGGCACGGGCGGCCGAACCGGATCACGCGTTGCATCGATTCGCGTCGATGCAACAAGTGGTTCCATCGAAAATAATCAATTGGTTCTTAGTGAAGAACCGTTTGATGCTTACACTGCATCGCTTCGAAGGCGGCTGACCGAAAGCCGACGGAATCGGCGCGCGCGATGCGCCGGCGCGCTGCGCGCCGCATCGCACCCGCAGCTTCGCAGACTGCGCGGCGCGCCGTGCCGGAGCGGCCCGGCGGATTCGCGTGCCGCACGCACGCGGTTCCATCCCGGCTCAACAAAGACAATCCCCACGCCGCCTTCACGCGACACCGGTCGTACCGGACCGTTTTTTGGAGAGAGACAGATGAAGGAAAGCAAGACAGGCCTTGGCACCGGCCTGAAGCAGCGGCACGTGACGATGATGTCCATTGCGGGCGTGATCGGCGCGGGCTTGTTCGTCGGTTCCGGCCACGCGATCGCGGAAGCCGGTCCGGCATCGATCCTCGCGTATGCGATCGCGGGCGTGCTGGTCGTGCTGGTGATGCGCATGCTCGGCGAAATGGCCGTCGCGCATCCGGACAGCGGCTCGTTTTCCACCTATGCCGACCGCGCGATCGGTCACTGGGCAGGCTTCACGATCGGCTGGCTGTACTGGTGGTTCTGGGTGCTCGTGATCCCGATCGAGGCGACGGCCGCCGCGACCATCCTCAATGCGTGGTTCCCGGGCATTGCGACGTGGATGTTCGCGCTCGGCATCACGCTGCTGCTGACCATCACGAATCTGTTCTCGGTCAAGAACTACGGCGAATTCGAATTCTGGTTCGCGCTGATCAAGGTCGTCGCGATCGTCGTGTTCCTGTGCGTCGGCGCTGCGGCGATCGTCGGCATCGTGCCGGCGCCGGCCGTGTCGGGCGTGTCGAACCTGTTCGCGCATCACGGCTTCATGCCGAACGGCGCCGGCGCGGTGCTCGCGGCGATGTTGACGACGATGTTCTCGTTCCTCGGCACCGAGATCGTGACGATCGCGGCCGCCGAATCCGACAACCCGCAACGCCAGATCGTGCGTGCGACGAATTCGGTGATCTGGCGCATCACGCTGTTCTATCTCGGCTCGATCCTCGTCGTGGCGGCGATCGTGCCGTGGAACGACCCGCTGCTGCCGGCGCACGGCTCGTATCAGCGCGCGATGGAGCTGATCGGCGTGCCGAACGCGAAGGCGATCATCGACGTGATCGTGCTCGTGTCGGTTGCGAGCTGCCTGAATTCGGCGCTGTACACGGCGTCACGGATGCTGTTCTCGCTGTCCAAGCGCAAGGACGCGCCCGCGTTCCTGCACCGCACCGATTCGACCGGCACGCCGCGTGCGGCCGTGCTCGCGTCGACCGCGTTCGGCTTCGTGACCGTGATCGCAAACTATCTAATGCCGGAGCAGGTGTTCGGCTTCCTGCTCGCGACCTCGGGCGCGATCGCGCTGCTCGTGTATCTCGTGATCGCGATCTCGCAACTGCGGATGCGCAGGACGCTCGAAGCGACCGGCGCGGATCTGCCGCTGCGGATGTGGATGTTCCCGTGGCTCACGTGGGCGGTGATCCTGTTCATCTGCGGCACGCTGACCGTGATGCTCGTGAGCGAGGAACACCGAATGGAAGTCGGTGCGACGGCCGTGCTGGCGCTGCTCGTGCTGCTTGCGTCGTGGCTGAACAAGCGCGGTCGCGATGCGCAGGTGGGCGAGGGGCGGCGCGTGTCGGCGACGTAACTCGTGTGAACCGGACGGGCGCGGCTGCTGCGCCCGTTCGCGCTGTGCGGCGTAGGCGCGGTGGAATCGAGGCGTGGCGTCGGGGAGGGCGGGCGTTGGCGGCACACCGCACGCGGCAGCGCGATGAATATCGGCGATAGCGCGTTACGCGAGAGAAAACTCCAGAATATCCTGGCGACAGAGATCCGTGACCAGATCGCGGATGCGGTCCGCATCGGTGTCGGCAAAACCAGAAATCGGTGTTCCGAGGCTGATGCCGGGGCGCTCGACGATCAGTCGAATCAGCGTTGCGCCTTGATCGTCCAGATTGACCTTGGTGCCGTTGGCGATCACATAGCGATCGTCGCGGCCAGGCGGCCGATAAGCGCTCAAGCGAATTCTCGATTCATCTGGGATTGCCGACACCGCTGGGTTCCCCAATGTCTCGAGTGCGAGATCTGTCTCGATACGTATGGCCCCAGTCCTATCGTCGAGAAAGCGGCGGTAATTCTCTCGGGTGCAAATGAAGTCCTCGAATTGTTGCCCTATCGACGCCAGGACGTTTTTATCGTTCTCCCAGTCACTCAACGAACGTCTGGCGTCGAGCAAGTGCGGCATTCGGTTTATCGCCCAACTCAAGTAATCAATGACATAGGCCGGGAAAGTTCCGAATGCAAGATGGAAGGTCGCTTCACCGACGGGAAGCGGGTTGTGCCACCAGCCTCGTGGTAGATAGAGCAGATCACCGGCCTCCAACATGACGTCCATATACGGGGTGTCAGGACACGGATACAGGCCCTCGTAATCCTTGCTTTGTTGCATGTAAAGCGGTGCCTCGAGTGAGGGCTCGTACAGGACCCACCGCTTGCGCCCGATGAGTTGTATTGCGAAAACGTCACGTGTATCCCAATGGCAGCGGAACGAGTCGCGCTCACCGAATGCCAGGTAGGCGCTACTGACCACCTGTCTGCCGGTGAATTCGATGAGTTGTCTCGATAACTGATTGACCTTCGGTTCAGTGGCGATTTTGTTTGCGATCAATGTCGCGCCCTTGCGCAAATAATCGTAGACAACTGGCTTGATCAGGCGATGGCGAAGCGTGCCGATGTCCCACCAGCTTTCGATGTATTCGCTCTTTGGTCGGATGCCGTCGAAAGTCAGCTTGAAATCGTCGGAGGCTACGTTGCTGCGTTCGAAGATTTCATTTACGTCCCGCCAGGAGAAGTTGCGAAGCGATACGGCTCCTTTCATAAGCAAGGGGCGCTTTTCCTGGTAATCGAGTGCGAAGTCTTTAGGGGAGACGCTGAACGAAATGCTCATCGGAACGATTTGATGTTTGGGCTGGTTTCGGGTTCGGTTGGGGAAGGTGATTTAGTTGTAGTTGGTTCATGGCGCGTTGTAGTTGGTGCCCGCCGAGTTGGTCGCATTTTCCAAGAAACCAGCGGCCATTCCACTATAAAATCCAAGCTGACCATTGAGAATGGTCATTGCACCGGCTTGCATGAGTGTGGGGGTTGCTGGGCCGGTAAAAAAGCCAAGCGTGGCCCCGGCAAGTATCGCTGAAGCGAGACCGGTGGGGCTCGCTTGTCCGGTGACCGATGCTTGCCCCAAGTAAATGGCCCCCCCTCCGACACCGCCAAGCGCGGCACCGATTGGCCCTACGGCGCCAGAGACTACCTTCAGTTCTCGAATTGATAGTTCGCGCATTTCAATTCTCCGAAAAACCGTCATGTCAGGGATGTTTGGTAAGTAGTGATTTTGCGATGTTTCCTAAAATTACGGATAAAAATATTAGGATCATCCAGGGGTTTACTTTTGTTTTTATGATGAACGTCGATATTATTTTGAATAGCCAATACAGGACAATATGGATGGAAATGATGAGTGCGCATCCAATGAAGAAGTCGATGAAGAAAGCGTCGACTGAACCGGGGGTGAATTTTATGCCGAGAATTTCGGCGTGCGGTTCATTTTTCATGGAATGATTGATCCTTGGATTGATGCGATGCCGAGTGTCCGCGGGAAGTGATTGGGAAAGTATCGAGTGCGATCAGATGCTCGTATATAGAACAAATACCAATTTTTATAAATCTGCGTCGGAAAATGTCTGAAGTCGTAGCTCGATGACGATCGCTGTTTTTTGTTGGAAGTGTGCTGAACGAATTTTCGGGCTGTATCCGTCCGGCGCCATTCAATTGATCCATCGGTTCGAGTCGGTCTACGGACAGCCGGTGGGCAACGGCTTTGCGATCGGACCAGGACGGAGAAACCAGTCGCCGCATCCGTCGAGCAACAATTCCAAGTAAAGGCAGACCAAAAAAGCAAACTGCCGTCGCACCCTCCGCGATTCGTTCTCGCGAGTAAATAGACGATCAACAGATCGGCTATTTGTAACTGACGTGGTTTCATTTATCGTTCGTCGACCTCATCTCTGAAGGAGTACGACCATGTCGGTACGTCACCTGGTTTCATCCGTACTGGCGGCGAGCGCGCTGCTCGGCGCGGCATCGTCGAGCATTGCCGGCCCGCTGGCCGTGGACGTCTACAATCCGGGCGCGAAGAGCATCTTTCCGGTGTCGTCGGAGATCGTGTCGGGCAAGACCGAAGCGATCCTGATCGACGCACAGTTCCAGCGCAACGACGCGCAGACGCTCGTGAACCGGATCAAGGCGACGGGCAAGACGTTGAAGGCCGTCTACGTCAGCCATAGCGATCCGGACTACTACTTCGGGCTCGACACGATCCACGCGGCGTTCCCGGACGCGAAGATCGTCGCGACGCCGCAGACGGTCGCCGCAATCGAAGCGAGCAAGGACGGCAAGCTCGCGTACTGGCGGCCGATCCTGAAGGACAACGCGCCGGCGTCGATCGTCGTGCCGCGGCCGCTCGACGGCGACACGCTGAGCGTCGACGGCGAGAAGCTGCGCATCGTCGGGCTCGACGGCCCGACGCCGGACCGCACGTTCGTGTGGATTCCGTCGGAGCGCACGGTGGTGGGCGGAATTCCGGTCGCGGCGAACATCCATGTGTGGATGGCCGATACGCAGACCCCGCTGTCGCACGCGAACTGGCTCGCGACGCTCGACCGGATCGATGCGCTGAAGCCGGTGCGCGTCGTACCGGGCCACTTCCTGCCGAACGCGGACGGCAGCCGGCCGTTCACGACCGGCGTCGCGTTTACGCGCGCCTATGTGAAGGCGTTCGATCAGGAGGCCGCGCGCGCACGCGATTCGTCGGCGCTGATCGCCGCGATGGAGGCGCGCTATCCGACGCTAGGGGCGAAATCGTCGCTCGAACTGAGCGCGAAGGTCGCGAAGGGCGAGATGCAGTGGCCTGCGCCGCAGCCGTTTCCGGCAATCGGCAAGGTCGCGCGCGTGGCGTTCGGCGACACGGTGTTCGACCTGCACTTCAAGGACGACAAGACGATGTCGTTCATCGGCACGGCAGGCCAATTCAAGGGCGTGACCGATACCGTGCAATACACGGCGCACGAGATTCGGCCGCAGGTGTACATGGTGTACTGGCACGAGCCGTCGACCGGTTCGAACGTCGTGCACGTCGAGGATTTCGCGCGCGGCACGGTGAACACGAACATCGCGACGAAAGACGGGCAGTTTCTCCACATGTCCGGCACGATCGCGATCGTCGGCGGCGAGTAACGAACGCATGCGGCTGCGACACGGTACCGTCGTCGCGGCGCGCCCCGCGACGCAAAAAAGAAAAAGCCCGCATCGAGCGTAATGCCGTTCAGTTAAGGTTCTTTCT
>NZ_KV786840.1:0-5662 GCF_001806955.1 Burkholderia sp. HMSC10F09 | reverse complement strand
CCCTAGCCGGGCGCCCCTAGCCGGGCGCCCTTTCCGGGCACCGATCTCCGAGCGCCCTTAGCCGAGCGCCCCTCGCCGAGCACCGCTCGCCGGCGCCCCTAGCGGGGCGCCCCCATCACGACTGCTCGATGCGCGCGCGCGTCACCGCGAGCAGCGCCGCCATGGCGCGACGCGCGCCGTCCGCGTCGCCCGCGCGAATCGCATCGCCGACCGCCGCATGCTCGGCCAGCGATGCGTTGTACACGTGCGCGCGCCGCGCATTCAGATGCAACTGCGCTTCGAGCGTGCGATCGATCAGCGCGCCGAGCGGCACCAGCAACTCGTTGCCGCCCGCCTCGAGCACGCTGAGATGAAACCGCAGGTCCGCGCGCACCCATTCGTCGACGTTGCGCGCGGCGGCCATCGCGCCCAACGCTTCGTCGATCGCCGCGATCGCATCCGCGGCCCGCACGCGTGCGGCCATCGCGGCCGCATGCGGCTCGATCATTTCGCGCATCTCCTGCAGCTTCAGCGCGAACGACAGCGCCGGCGCGACGCGCGCATACCAGTCGAGCAGATCGGCATCGAGCAGATTCCACGCGCGACGCGGGCGCACGCGCGTGCCGACCTTCGGACGCGATTCGACGAGCCCCTTCGACGTCAGCGTGCGCAACGCTTCGCGCAACACCGTGCGGCTCACGCCGAACATCGCCATCAGGTCGGGCTCGCGCGGCAGCAGCGAGTCGGGCGGATAGTCGCCGCGCAGGATCGCCGTCGCAAGCCGGAAGGCCGTTTGTCCATGCAAATCGCGTTGAATGATCGTTCTCCGTCGGGCGCGGTTGCCCACTATGTGCGCAATAGTGCTATTAATACTATTTTTTAACGCGCTACGCTAGGATAACGCGAAAGCATGCGGCCGGCGTGGCGCCCATCGGGCACGCCGGTCAACCCTGGAGACTCGCGACATGAAAATCACCCGCCTCGAAACCTTCATCGTTCCGCCGCGCTGGCTGTTCCTCAAGATCGAAACCGACGAGGGCATCGTCGGCTGGGGCGAGCCGGTCGTCGAAGGCCGCGCGCACACGGTCGAAGCCGCCGTGCACGAACTCGCCGACTACCTGGTCGGCAAGGATCCGCGACTGATCGAGGATCACTGGCAGGTGATGTACCGCGCGGGCTTCTACCGCGGCGGCCCGATCATGATGAGCGCGATCGCGGGCGTCGATCAGGCCTTGTGGGACATCAAGGGCAAGCATCACGGCGTGCCCGTGCACGCGCTGCTCGGCGGCCAGGTGCGCGAGCGCATCAAGGTCTATTCGTGGATCGGCGGCGACCGGCCGAGCGACGTCGCGAACAACGCGCGCGCGGTGGTCGAGCGCGGCTTCAAGGCCGTGAAGATGAACGGTTCGGAAGAGCTGCAGATCGTCGATACCTACGACAAGGTCGAGCAGGTGATCGCGAACGTCGCGGCCGTGCGCGACGCGGTGGGCCCGCACGTCGGAATCGGCGTCGACTTCCACGGCCGCGTGCACAAGCCGATGGCGAAGGTGCTCGCGAAGGAACTCGATCCGTACAAGCTGATGTTCATCGAGGAGCCCGTGCTGTCGGAGAACGCCGAGGCGCTGCGCGACATCGTGAATCAGACCAACACGCCGATCGCGCTCGGCGAGCGGCTCTACTCGCGCTGGGACTTCAAGCACATCCTCGCCGGCGGCTACGTCGACATCATCCAGCCCGATGCATCGCACGCGGGCGGCATCACCGAATGCCGGAAGATCGCGACGCTCGCCGAAAGCTACGACGTTGCGCTCGCGCTGCACTGCCCGCTCGGACCGATCGCGCTCGCCGCGTGCCTGCAGCTCGACGCGGTCAGCTACAACGCGTTCATCCAGGAGCAGAGTCTCGGCATCCACTACAACCAGGGCAACGATCTGCTCGACTATCTGCGCAATCCGGAAGTGTTCCGCTACGACGACGGCTTCGTCGCGATTCCGCAAGGGCCGGGGCTCGGCATCGACGTGAACGAGGAGAAGGTGCGCGAGATGGCGAAGACCGGCCATCGCTGGCGCAATCCCGTGTGGCGCCACACGGACGGCAGCGTCGCCGAGTGGTGAGATGAGATGCGAGGCGCATCGCGCGCCGAACGAGTCCGCGCGATGCGTCGCACGCGATGCGGCCGCCGGTCGAACGACCGGCGGCCTTTTTCATTGTGCGCGCCGCACGCGCGCCGTCATCCGAGCGCCGCGAACCCCGGCACGCTGAACGACAGCACGGCCGCCGCCACGAACACGCCGATCATCGTCAGCGCCTCCAGATGCAGGATGTTGCGGAACGTATGCGCATCCTCGGTCGACGCGGTGCGACGCAGCCGCGGCAGCGCCGAGAAGCGGTTCAGCCCGCCGAGCACGAGCGCGAGCGCGACGAGCAGCAGCTTCAGCAGCAACACGCGTCCCCACGTGCTGCCGTCGAGCGGCGCGAACGAACCGCCGAGGCCGCGCACCGCATTCAGCACGCCGGTGCCGAGCACGAACACGACCGCGATCACCGACGTGCGCGACATCTGCTGGCCGATGCGGATCAGCGCGCCGCGCGCAACCGACGAGCCGAGCACCGGCAACACCGCGAGCCCGCCCGCGAGCACGACGCCGCCCCATACGGCGGTGGCGAGCAGATGCACGGTCTGCACGCCGACGGCGGCCGACAGCGCACCCACATCGGCCGCATGGCCGAGCGACGCCTTGCCGGCCGCGATCACGATCACCGCGAGCCACAGCAGCGCGTGCGCGAACGTGCCGTCCGGCTTCAGCAGCGCGACGATCGCGAGCACGACTGCACCGCCGAACGCGACGCTCCACGCGAAGCCCGCATGCGTCTGCGCGAGCACGGTCGGCATCGCCGCAAAAGCGCCGCCGAGCCCCGCACCGCTCATCGACGCGGCTTCGTAGAGGAGCCAGCCGAGATCCGCGAGCACGAGCGCGAGCGCGGCCGCGACGAGCGAATGTTGCGCGCGCACCCACGCCGAATGCGAGGGCGCGACGACGGGCCGTGCGCCGTCCCTGCCGAGCCAGCCCTTCAGCAGCGCCGAGCCGACCGCCATCGCAAACGCCGCATCCATCAGCGCGGCAAGCGCGACCTGCCCGATCCACAAGCTGTCGATCCTCATCGTGCGCACCCTCCCGCGAACGGCAGGTTCGCCGCACGGCGAACGCAGGACGGGCGGCGGGACGGACAGCGAAAAACGGGCAACGGCACGGTAAGAAACGTCATCGAGAAATCCGGAAAAACGGGAGAAATGACTGGGTCGGCGGCACGCGGACGCGGCGCGACCCGCGAGTGTACGGTCTTCGATGGACAAAACGCACGCCGGTTCACGCGGCCTGCGCACGATGCGCGTCAAATTGTCGCAAGTCGGAAACAGACAGGAACCGATGTCCTTTTGCCAAATAGCCGTCATTACCCATCGATGATAGAATGCCGCGTCGCAGCAGCCCGGCTGTCCTGCCGTCATGCCGAGCCGATCGTAGCCCGGACAGGTCCCCGACGAATAAACATGGAGTCTCGTGTGTCTTCAAGACGCCTCATCCGTCCGCTGCTCGCCGTTCTGTTGATCGGCGGAGCGGGCCTTACGAGCGCTGCCCAAGCGCAGACCAAGCCCACGGAGCAAGCCCACGCGCAGCAGGCGCCGCTCAAGGCACCCGATACGATGGCCGAGCGTGTGCGCGGCTGTACCGCATGCCACGGCGTCCACGGCCAGGGCACGGACAACGACTACTTCCCGCGTCTGGCAGGCAAGCCGGCCGAGTACCTGTACAACCAGCTCGTCAACTTCCGCGACGGCCGGCGCAAGTATCCGCCGATGAACTATCTGCTCACGTATCTGAGCGACGATTACCTGCGCGAGATCGCCGAGCACTTCTCGGCCGAGCGCCCGCCGTACCCGACGCCCGCGAAACCGACGCTGCCGGCCGCGACGCTCGCGCGCGGCAAGCAGCTCGTCACGCAAGGCGATCCGTCGCGCAAGCTGCCGGCTTGCGTCGCCTGCCACGGCGCCGCGCTGACCGGCATGCAGCCGGCGATCCCGGGCCTCGTCGGCCTGCACGCCGACTACCTGAGCGCGCAGCTCGGCGCATGGCGTTCGGGCAACCGCCACGCCAAGGCACCGGACTGCATGCACGACATCGCATCGAAGCTTTCCGACGAAGACGTGACGGCCGTGACGGCATGGCTCGCCGCGCAGCCGGCGCCCGCCAACCCCGTGCCGGCTCCGGCGCGTTCGATGAAGACTCCGCTCGCCTGCGGCAGCGAACCGCAATAAGGCAAGGGAGACAGACACAATGAAACGCAAGTCCCTGTTTGCACTCTCGGCTGTCGCGATCGTCGCGGCAGCGGCTCTCGTGCCCGTGCTCTGGTCGGGCAACGACACGCTGCACGGCGCTTCCGCCGTCGCGGCCACGCCGGCCGATCAGGCGGCGCTGATCAAGAAGGGCGAATACCTCGCGCGCGTCGGCGACTGTATCGCGTGCCACACCGTGCGCGGCGGCAAGCCGTTCGCGGGCGGCCTGCCGATGGCGACGCCGTTCGGCACGATGTACACGCCGAACATCACGCCGGACGACCAGAACGGTATCGGCAAGTGGACGTCGGACGACTTCTACCGCGCGATGCACACGGGCCGTTCGAAGGACGGCAGCCTGCTGTACCCGGGCTTCCCGTTCGCGAGCTACACGAAGGTCACGCGCGCGGATTCGGACGCGATCTACGCCTACCTGCGCTCGGTCGCGCCGGTTTCGGTGCCGAGCCGTCCGCATGAACTGAAGTTCCCGTTCAACAACCGCAACCTGCTGATCGGCTGGCGCACGCTGTTCTTCAAGGAAGGCGAGTACAAGCCGGATCCGACCAAGTCGGTCGAATGGAACCGCGGCGCCTATCTCGTCGAAGGCCTCGGCCACTGCTCGATGTGCCACACGTCGATCAACATGATGGGCGGTCCGGTCAACTCGGCAGCGTTCGCCGGCGGCCTGATCCCGCTGCAGAACTGGTACGCGCCGTCGCTGACCAACGACAAGGAACTCGGCCTCGGCGACTGGCACGTGCAGGAGCTGTCCGACCTGCTGCAGGCCGGCGTGTCGAACAAGGGTGCGGTATTCGGTCCGATGGCCGACGTCGTGCACAACAGCCTTCAGTACATGACCGACGAAGATACGCGCGCGATGTCGACGTATCTGAAGTCGATCCCGCAGAAGGCCGAAGCGCCGAAGAACATGCAGTACGAGCCGTCCAAGCAGTTCGGCAATGCACTGTTCGAGCAGGGCAAGAAGATCTACGCAGACAACTGCGCGACCTGCCACGCCGAGAACGGCGCCGGCAAGCCGCCTGCGTATCCGCCGCTCGCGGGCAACCATTCGATCGTGATGGAATCGGCAGTCAACCCAATCCGCATGGTGCTGAATGGCGGCTATCCGCCGAGCACGTTCAAGAATCCGCGTCCGTATGGGATGCCGCCGTTCGCGCAGTCGCTGTCGAACCAGGAAGTCGCGGCGGTCGTCACGTATATCCGGATGTCGTGGGGTAACAACGGTACGCCGATCTCGCCGCAACAGGTCAGCGATCTGCGTTCCGCACCGCTCGACTAAGAAGCGGCTCACACAAACGGGGCGCGGCTGCGGGAAACCGCGGCCGCGCC
>NZ_KV786839.1:0-12383 GCF_001806955.1 Burkholderia sp. HMSC10F09 | reverse complement strand
GCCGCACGCGCGGCGCGCGTGCGGCACGCCTCTTCATTGCGCGTCGTTAGCGCCGAACAGCTGCGCGCACACCGCGCGCCCTTCGTCGGTCAGCGCGGCGCTGCCGGTGCCGTCGTCGTGTACGTCGGTCGCCGTCAGGCCGGCCGCGTCGAGCTGCGTGAGCACGCGGCGCAGCGTGCTCATCGGCAATTGCGCGCGCTTCGCGATCTTCGGCAGCGACCATCGCTTGCCGGACGGATCGGCGGCGGCATCGTTGAGCGTCGCGAGCGTCGCGACGAATGCGGGATCGAGCGGGGTGTCGTCGGATTCGGAGGTCATCGGTTCGTGACCGGCGGCGCGGCCGGCAAAGTCGTTCGGCAAGCGACCGGCCGGTTCGCGCCGGTCGCGCACACTATACCGCTTCGTTCATACGCGGCCGCGCGGCGGCTGGATCGCATTGCGCATGAACGTGACGAAACGCGTCGTCACGGGATCGTCGCGCTCGGATACCCACGCGAGCCCGACACGCCATTTCGCGTCGCGGCCGTCGAGCGGCAGCACCGTCGCGTCGCGCAGCAGATACTGCGCGCCCGACGGGATGAACGCGACGCCGACACCGGCCGCCACCGACGTCAGCACCGACTGCACGTCCTCCGCCTGCTGCGTCACATGCGGCACGAAACGGCGCGCCATGCACCATCGATCGATCTGCGCGGCGAGCCCGGCCCCGCGTGCGCGCTGCAACGCGATGAAGCCGAGTTCGTTCAGCACGTCGAGATCGGCCGGCACGCGCTTGAAGCCGAGCTGCGGCGGCACCGCGAGCGCGAGCGACTCGTCGATCACGCGGCACGACGACAATCCGTCGTCGGCCGGCAGCCGCAGAAAACCGGCGTCGAGCTTGCCCGCGCGCAGGCGGCGCGTCTGCTCGGCCGACGACAGGTCGCTCAGCGTCACCGCGATGCCGGGATTCAGCCGCCGGAACTCCGCCACGAGCCGCGGCACCAGCGTCAGCACCGACAGGCAGATACCGAGCCGCAGATGGCCACGCTGTCCGCTCGCCGCTTCCCTTGCGCGCGCAACGATCTCGTCGGCATCGCGCACGAGCGCCTGTGCATCGGGCAGGAAGCGCTCGCCGAACGGTGTGAGTTCGGCACCATGCCGCCCGCGCTCGAACAGCTTGCCGCCGAGGCTCGCTTCGAGCGCGCCGATCTGCTTGCTCAGTGCCGGCTGGCTCATATGCAGCACATCGGCCGCCCGACTGAAATGGCTCTGCTCGGTGACGGTCAGAAACGTTCTCAGCAGCTTCAGTTCCATTCTTGTAGGGAATCGAAACGATCGAAATATTCATTTTACTGATTGAATGACATGGCGTTCAATGGAGGCAATCCCTTTCCGGACTATCCCGTCATGACCTTTCATCCTGCGTCCGCGTGCCCGAACGACGAGTCGTGCGAGCCGATCGTCGCGAACGAATGTGCGATCGCACCCGATGTGCCGGCGCCCGCGCGCGAAGCCCGGCGCGCCGACGGACGCCGCGGCCGCTTTCGCCTAGACGACGCGCCACCGGACCAGGCACGACCGCGCATCGTGACGGGATCGATTGCGGTCAGCTTCGCGATCGTGTCGCGGCGCAACTGGCCGCGTTAAGGCCGGGCGCGCGATCGTGCCACGATCGCGTCGCGCGTCTCCATAGCGCGCGAGTATTCGCCCGCATTGCGCCGCCCTCGTCCTCCGCACGGCAGTAAAAACGCCCGATCTCTGCGAAAAATCGCCTTCCTTTCCCGCTGTCCATCGTCATCGCGCCGCGATCGACCGTATAATTTTCCGCTCCCCTGACCGCTCAACCATGCCACGCTGCGTCGTCGCGCGTGAAAAGGAGCTTTTCGCTTGACCGGCCTCATCGCGCGCCTGCCTCTCGCCCGGACCACCCTGCTCATCGCGTTGTCGATCCTGACGTTCGCGTTCGCGACGAACGCATCGTCGGCGCAACGCCACCCGCCCCAGCGCGCGGCGCATGCCGTGCCGCATGCGAAAGCCGTCAAGAAAACGGTCAAGAAAAAACCTGTCCAGCGCAAGAAAAAGGCCGTCAAGCATCGCCGCCCGCGCGTGAAGCACCACGCAATCAAGCGCCACGCGGCACCGGCTCCGCAGCAGCGTCGCGCGAAACGCACGACGGCGGCCCGTCCGCATCCCGCCGCGAAACCGCGCCTGCTGGCGAGCTGCGGGTACAACCCGCGTGCGGTCCGATCGCTCCATTCGCGCGCGGCCTACGTGCTCGACGTCGATTCCGGCACGCCGCTGCTGGCCCGGAATGCGCGCACGGTGCGACCGATCGCGTCGATCTCGAAACTGATGACGGCCGTCGTCGCGCGCGATGCCGATCGACCGCTGAACGGCGTGCTGCGCGTCACCGCGAACGATCGCGACACGATCAAGTTCACCGGTTCGCGCCTGCAGGTCGGCTCGGAGCTGTCGCGCCGCGACATGTTCCATATCGCGCTGATGTCGTCGGAGAACCGCGCGGCCGCCGCGTTGAGCCGCGACTATCCGGGCGGCCGCGCCGCCTTCGTCAAGGCGATGAATCGTGAAGCGCGCCGGCTCGGCATGCGCCATACACATTTCAGGGAACCGACCGGGTTGTCCCCGCACAACGTGTCGACGGCCGAGGATCTCGCACGGCTCGTCGACGCGGCCGCACAGGATCCGCTGATCCGCTACTTCTCGACCGACAGGTCCACGACCGTGCGCCCCGGCGACGGCGAACTGCTGTATGTGAATTCCGATCCGCTCGTCCGCTATCGCCGCCTGCCGATCCGCCTGCAGAAAACCGGCTTCATCAACGAATCGGGTCACGGCGTCGTGATGCGCATGCGCGTGAAAGGTCGCCGCACGACCGTCGTGCTGCTTGGCGCACCGACGCGCGCCGGCGTCTCGAGCGACGCGATCAGGATCCATCGCTGGCTGGCCTGCTCGATTCAGTAAACGTGCAGGCAGCCGGCGCATTCATCTTCGGGAGCAATGCGATGCCGGACGAATACCGCTTCAACGCATTCGGACGCCGTCTCGCCGTCGTCCGCCGAAGCGACGGCTGGGCCGTGTTCGATCTCGGCGTCGAAGGCAAGCGACGCCCGGCCGACCTGCATATTCCGCCCACGCTCGCCGCCGACGAACTCGCGCAGTATCTCGGCGATCTGCTGCATGAAGCCGCCACGCCGGGAAACAGCGAGGTCGTGCCCTTCGCGCCGCCCGATCGCGACGGTAAATCCGGCTGAGCGCATCGCGGCGCCCGCCCGCTGTCGTTGCAGTCATCGATGGATCGAAGTCCGGCCGCCCCCTGACCGCTTCAATTCCTGAACCCGCCTGTCTGCCGCCTGCTTTCGTCGCGACGCACATCGCGCTGCATCGTCGATAATTCGACAGTTAAACTTGCAAGTCTAACTGTCTTGTCCTAAGATCCGCCTCATGAACGCCGCACGCAAACCGAACCTCACCGCCGATGCCGTTGCCACCGAGCTGACGCTCGCCGTCGGACAGCTGATCCGCCGGCTGCGCTCGGAAGTCGCGTCCGACGGGCTCGGCATGTCGCAGACGAGCGCGCTCGCGCGGCTCGAATCGAACGGCCCGATGACGACCGCCGATCTCGCCCGCGCCGAGTCGATGAAGCCGCAGTCGATGAAGGCGATCCTCGCGAGTCTCGAAGAGGAAGGTCTCGTCGAACGCGAGCCGCATCCGACCGACGGTCGCCAGATCCTGTTCCTGCTGACCGCGGCCGGCCGCGAGGCGCGCCGCAAGCGCAGCGCGGCCAAGCACCGCTGGCTCGGCGCCGCGATCGAGCAACTCGATCCCGAAGAAATCCGCACGCTCGCCGCCGCGATCCCGCTGATCAGGCGGATCGGCGACAAGTGAGCCACGCGCGCGGCGATGCCGCCGCATCCGTTCGCGCGCCTTTCCCGTCCCCCGTCCGTTCCATGGAGTCCTCATCATGAGCGCAACCCGTCTCGACACAAACACGGCGCTGGTCGTCATCGACCTGCAGAAAGGCATCGTCGCGCTGCCCACCGCGCATCCGGTCGGCGGCGTGATCGAACGCACGCGCGAACTGCTCGACGCATTCCGCAGCCGCGGCCTGCCGGTCGTGCTCGTCAACGTCGCGGGCGGCGCACCGGGCCGCACGCAGCAGCAGGTTCGCCTCGACGCGCTGCCGGCCGACTGGACCGAGCTCATCGCCGAACTCGACCGGCAGCCCGGCGACCATCTCGTCACGAAAAAAACCTGGGGCGCGTTCACCGGCACCGATCTCGACGCTTACCTGAAGGCGGCCGGCGTCACGCAGATCGTGCTGGCCGGCGTCGCGACGAGCATCGGCGTCGAATCGACCGCGCGGCAGGCGCACGAACTCGGCTACAACGTGACGCTCGCCGTCGACGCGATGACTGATCTGAACGCGGACGCCCATGCGAACAGTGTCGAGCGCCTGTTCCCGCGTCTCGGTGAGACGGGTTCGACGCAGGACATCGTCGCGCTGCTGGACCGGCGCGGCGCGTGAGCGACGAACGTACGCAACCGGCGCCGGCCCGCGCGGGCGGCGGACTCGATCCGTCGATCTGGAAGGTCAGCGCGGTGGCGATGCTCGGCTCGCTGCTGTCGCAGCTCGACGCGACGATCGTCAACGTGTCGCTGTCGAGCCTCGCGACGGATCTGCACACGAGCCTGTCGACGATCCAGTGGGTCACGAGCGGCTATCTGCTCGCCCTGACGCTGGTGCTGCCGCTGAACGGCTGGCTCGTCGACCGGATCGGCGCGAAGGCGCTGTACTTGTGGTGCTTCTCCGCGTTCACGCTGACGTCGGCGCTCTGCGGGCTCGCGTGGTCCCCGCCGTCGCTGATCGCGTTTCGCGCGTTGCAAGGCATGAGCGGCGGACTGCTCGCGCCGATGGCGCAGATGATGATCGCGCGCGTCGCGGGCCAGCAGATGGCGCGCGTGATCGGCTATGCGGCCGTGCCCGTGCTGCTCGCGCCGATCCTCGGCCCGGTCGTCGCGGGCGCGATCCTGCAGCACATGTCGTGGCGCTGGCTGTTTCTCGTGAACCTGCCGGTCGGCCTGCTCGCGCTTGCGCTCGCTGCCTGGCTCCTGCCCGGCGATCGCGAAGAAACGCAGCCGCGAGCGCTCGACTGGATCGGGCTGTCGCTGTTGTCGCCGGGGCTCGTGCTGTTCCTGTACGGCGTCGAGCGCATCGGCGAGGCGCTCGGCATCGTGGCACTCGTCGCCGCGGCGCTGCTGCTCGTCGCCTTCCTGCGCGTCGAAACGCGCAAGGGCGATCGCGCGCTGCTCGATCTCGCGCTGTTTCGCCGCAAGGTGTTCGGCGCGGCGGCCTCGACGCAGTTCCTGTCGAACGGCGCGCTGTTCGCGGGCCAGATGCTGATCCCGGTGTTCCTGATCCAGGCGTGCGGCCGTTCGCCCAGCGAGATGGGCTGGCTGCTCGCGCCGATGGGACTCGGCATGCTCGTCACCTATCCGTCGATGGGCGCGCTGACAGGCCGCTTCGGCGTGCGGCGGCTCGCCGCCGCGGGCGCGATGCTCGCGCTGCTCGCGACGCTGCCGTTCGTCTATCTCGCACTGCGCGGCTACGATCCCGTCGTGCTCGTGCCCGCGCTATTCCTGCGCGGGATGGGACAGAGCGCGATCGGCGCGCCTTCCATTACGGCTGCTTATGCGTCGGTCGAACGCCGCGACCTGCCGATGGCGACCACGTCGCTCAATATCGTGCAGCGCCTCGGCGGGCCGACGTTGACGACGCTCTGCACGCTGTTTCTCGCATGGCGGCTGCGGGTCGATCACGCGGCGGGCGGCGACGCGCACGGTACCGCTTACGCCTGGGCGTTCGGCCTGCTGTGCGTGCTGCACGCGTCGAGTTTCGTCACCGCGCTGCGCCTGCCGCTGTGGTCCGCCGGCGCAGGCGGCCGCCGCGCGGCACCGGCGTCAAACGACTCGCGTTGAACGCGCCGGGTCGCACCACGTCGCGCACGCCTGTGCGGCGACGAACGGCGCGACCGCGTTACGGCAGCCACATCGGCACGATCGCCCCTACGAGCAGCAGGCCGAGGCCGACGTTCAGGCGCCGCCACTGCCGCTCGGTGCGCAGCATGCGCGCGAACAGCAGGCCGGCGAAACACCACAGCGACAGCGGCCGCGCCGATCCTGAAAGGCTTTGCGCGCGTGCGCACGGCTCCTGGCAGCGGCAGCGCGCCGCGGGAACACCACCGTGAAGCCGCCCGCGACGGCCGGCATACCGACGATTCGCGCATAGCCGGGCACGTCCCGCATGTCGGTCGATGCGAGGCGAGACGCCCGCGAGGATGTCGCGCATCGCCACCCTGCGGCGCGCCGCCAGAATCGCTCGGCACGCGTATGCGCGGCGCCACGCTTGCACGGCTATCCGTCATGCGCGGCGACGATGGGCGAGCCCGTTGCGCGCGTCGCGCCTCATGCAAGCATCGAGCGGCCGCCGCGGCGACTGTCGCCGCTGACTGCGACCGTCGCAGCACACGCCCGGAACCCGATGGCACAATCGCTGTCCCTTTCAAGTGCCCTTCAGCGGGCACGCGCCGCATCGCGGCGCCGATTCCAATGCAACAGAAGGACCGCACCACCCGCTATGACTTTGAATGAATCCTGGTTTGCGCCGCTCGTCGGCACGCTCGTCCTGCTCGCTGCCGCCGGCGTCGTCACCGCGGCCGTCCATTTCCTGCTGTTTCGCGTCGTCGCGCGGCTCGCGCGGCGCTCGGCCACGCGCATCGACGATGCGCTGTTCCAGTTCGGCGCGTTCAAGTGGCTGAACCGCATCGTCCCGTTCGTCGTGATCAAGCTCGGGCTCGGCGCGGTGCCCGGCCTGCCGGACGCCGCCGCGCAGGCCGCCGACAAGGTGCTGTTCGCGCTGATCGTGTTCGTCGTCACGATGACGATCAGCGCGACGCTCTCCGCGCTCGAGCATACGTACCGCACGACGCGCCGCGAACAGCCGCGCCTGTCGCTGAAAGGCGCAATGCAGCTCGTCAAGCTCGTGATGTTCATCACGGCCGCGCTCGTCGTGATCGGCGACGCGACCGGCAAGCAGATCGGGCTGCTGCTGTCCGGCATCGGGGCGATGTCGGCGGTGCTGATGCTGATCTTCAAGGACACGCTGCTCGGGCTCGTCGCCGGCGTGCAGCTGTCGTCGAACGACATGCTGCGAATCGGCGACTGGATCACGATGCCGTCCGCCGGCGCGGACGGCACGGTGATCGACATCACGCTGAACACCGTGAAAGTCGCGAACTTCGATCACACGATCATCACCGTGCCGACCTGGAAACTCATCACCGAGAGCTACCAGAACTGGCGCGGGATGACCGAAGCGGGCGGCCGCCGGATCAAGCGCGCGCTGTTCATCGACGCGACGAGCGTGCGCTTTCTGACGAACGACGAGATCGCGCGGCTCGAACGGCTCACGCTGCTGAAGGATTATCTGGACGAAAAGGTCGACGCGATCACGCAATGGAACGGCGCGCTCGGCGCGGCGGCCGAGTGCCCGGCAAATCGCCGCCAGCTGACGAACCTCGGCACGTTTCGCGCATACGTCGCGAACTATCTGCAGTGGCATCCGCGCATCCGCCGCGACATGACCTGCATGGCGCGCCAGCTGCCGCTCACCGCCGAGGGCATTCCGCTCGAGCTGTACTGCTTCACCGACACGACGACGTGGGTCGACTATGAAGCGATCCAGTCGGATCTGTTCGACCATCTGATCGCGGTGCTGCCGGAGTTCGGGCTGCGCGTCTACCAGCATCCGTCGGGATTCGACATGCGCGAGATGACGGGTGCCATGCGTGCCGATGCACGCCGCGCCGCCGCCGAATCGAGCGACGACCCGGAAACCGCGATCGCCGCATAGCGGACAGCCGCGCCGCGCGGCGTGCTCACGCGGCCGCGCATTCGGCGGCGAGCCGCCCGAGCACCTTCAGCGCCTCCTCCATCTGCCGCGACCATGGATAGCTGTAGTTGAGCCGGATGAAGTGCCGGTAATCGGCGCCCGCAGAGAACATGTGGCCCGGCCCGACCGTGATCCGCTGCGCGAGCGCGAGCCCGTACAGCTTCATCGCATCGACCTGCGGCGGCAACTCGACCCACAGCACGTAGCCGCCCTGCGGCTGCGACAGCCGCGTGCCGTCCGGGAAGAATCGCCGCACCATCGAGCTCATCAGATTCGCCTGCTGCGCGTAGTGCTTGCGCATGCGCCGCAGATGGAAATCGTAGCCGTCGTATTTCAGATATTCGGCGATCGCCAGTTGCTCGATCGCAGGCGTCGCGAGCGTGTTCAGGAATTTCAGCTTCTCGACCTGGTCGCGATAGCGGCCCGGCATCGCCCAGCCGATCCGGTAGCGCGGCGACAGGCTCTTCGTAAACGACGCGCAATGCAGCACGAGCCCGTCGCGGTCGAACGACTTCAGCGCGCTCGGCGTCGCGTCGCCGTAGTGCAGCTCGTGATAGACGTCGCTCTCGATCGCCGGCACGCCATGCTTCGCGAGCATTTCCACGAGCGCGCGCTTGCGTGCATCGGACATCTGGAAGCCGAGCGGATTCTGGAAGTTCGGCATCACCATGCAGGCGGCGATGCGCTCGCGTTCGAGGATCCGTTCGAGCGCGTCGAGATCGATGCCGTCGACCGGATGCGTCGCGACTTCGAGCGCGCGCATGCCCAGCCGCTCGATCGCGTGCAGCATCGCGTAGAACGTCGGCGATTCGACCGCGATCGTATCGCCCGGCTTCGCGACCGCCTGCAGGCACAGGTTGATCGCTTCGGTCGCGCCGATCGTCATCACGATCTCGCCCGGCTCGACGACGACGCCGCGCTCCGCATAGCGGCGCGCGATCTGGCGGATCAGTTCCTGGTTGCCGGGCGGCAGATCGTCGATCACGCCCCAGCGCGTGCGGCGCCGGCCGATCGCCTGCGCGTAGCGCGCGAGCCGCTGCACCGGAAACTGCGACGCGTCGGGATACGGCGAACCGAGCGGCACCGCATCGTCGCGCGCGATCGAACGCAGCGTCGACAGCACGAGCCGGCTCACGTCGACCGCTGACGGCTCGGCCGCCGGCGTCGACGCATGCAGCTCGGCCTGCGCCGGCGCGTCGAGACGCGCGCGTACGAAATAGCCCGACTGCGGCCGGCTTTCGATCAGGCCGCGGCTTTCGAGCAGCAGATACGCGCGCAGCACGGTCGTCACGCTGAGCCGGTGCTGGCGGCTCGCGTGCCGTACCGACGGAATCCGGTCGCCGGGCCGATAAACGCCTCGTTCGATCTGCGCGTGCAGATCGTCGGCCAGTCGTTCGTAACGCTTCACTCGCCTCCCTTTCAATCCGCCTTCAACCACACAGTTGCGATGCGCACTGTGCGAATCGCCGCAACTGTACTCTTTTTTGAAGTGAACAGGTGTACACACAGCGCATGCGGTGCCGCGCGTACTGTGCACGCATCGATCCCGACAGACGCATCATGAGAAAGAAATCCGCCACCGCGCGCATCGAGCCGTACACCCACCCCGCCGCCGGCTGGGGCGCGCTGAAAGCCGTCACGATCAACCTGATCAAGGAGAAGGTCGCCGGCGGCAACTACCGCACGCTGCTGCGTCAGAACCAGCCCGACGGCTTCGACTGCCCGGGCTGCGCGTGGCCCGACCGCCAGCACGCATCGACCTTCGAATTCTGCGAGAACGGCGTGAAGGCCGTCGCGGCCGAAGCGACGAGCAAGCGCGTGACGCCGGCGTTCTTCGCCGAACACACGGTGACCGAACTGCTCGAACAGTCGGATTTCGAACTCGAGCAGCACGGCCGGCTCACCGATCCGATGGTGTACGACGCGCAGACCGACCGCTACGTGCCGATCGCGTGGGACGACGCGTTCGCGCTGATCGCGCGGCATCTGCGCGCGCTGCCCGACCCGAATCAGGCCGCGTTCTACACGTCCGGCCGCGCGAGCAACGAAGCGGCGTTCCTGTATCAGCTGCTCGTGCGGATGTACGGGACCAACAACTTTCCCGACTGCTCGAACATGTGCCACGAGGCGACGAGCCGCGGGCTGCCGGCGTCGGTCGGCGTCGGCAAGGGCACGGTCACGCTCGACGATTTCGAACATGCGGACACGCTGCTGATCTTCGGTCAGAACCCGGCGACCAACCATCCGCGCATGCTCGGCGAACTCCGTGAATGCGCGAAGCGCGGCGCGACGATCGTGTCGATCAATCCGCTGAAGGAGCGCGGGCTGGAGCGTTTCGCCGATCCGCAAAGCCCGCTCGAGATGCTGACGATGTCGGGCACGCGGATCGCCTCGACCTTCATCCAGCCGACGCTCGGCGGCGACTTCGCGCTGATCAAGGGCGTCGCGAAACGCGTGCTCGAACTCGACGACGCGGCGCGCGCCGCCGGTGCACCGCGCGTGCTCGACACCGCGTTCATCGACGCGCACACGGCCGGCTTCGACGCGTTCGCCGACGATCTGCGCGCCGAAAACTGGGCCGCGCTGACCGCCGAAAGCGGCGTGCCGTACGAGCAGATCGACGCGCTCGCGCAGCTTTACGCGCGCAGCGAGCGCGTAATCGCGACGTGGGGCATGGGGATCACGCAGCACAAGCATTCGGTCGCGACCGTGCAGATGCTGACGAACCTGATGCTGATGCGCGGCAACATCGGCCGGCCCGGCGCGGGGCTGTGCCCCGTGCGCGGCCATTCGAACGTGCAGGGCAACCGCACGGTCGGCATCGAGGAAAAGCCGACGCTGTCGTTCCTCGAACGGCTCGGCCGCGTGTTCGACTTCGAGCCGCCGCGCGAACACGGGTACGACGTCGTCGAGACGATCGAGGCGATGCTCGACGGCCGCGTGAAGGTCCTGATCGGCCTCGGCGGCAACTTCGCGATGGCGACGCCCGACACGCCGCGCACATGGGAAGGGATGCGCCGCTGCGACCTGACCGTGCACATCACGACGAAGCTGAACCGCAGCCATCTGATCCACGGCCGCGACGCGCTGATCCTGCCGACGCTCGGCCGCACCGAGGTCGACCTGCAGGACAACGTGCCGCAAGGCGTCACCGTCGAAGATTCGATGAGCATGGTGCACGTCTCGTACGGGATGAACCGGCCCGCGTCGCCGAACCTGATGTCGGAGCCCGCGATCGTCGCGCATATCGGTCACGCGCTGTTCGGCAGCGACAAGGTCGACTGGCTCGCGTACAAGAACGACTACGCGAAGATTCGCGACGCGATCGAAGCGACGCTCGACGGCTTCTACGACTACAACGCGCGCATCGCGCGGCCTGGCGGCTTTCATTTGCGCGTCGCATCGCGCGACCGCGAGTGGCTGACACCGAACGGCAAGGCGAACTTCATCGCGCACGCGCTGCCGACCGACACGCCGATCCAGCGCGCACGTGCCCTGCACGGCGAGCGGCTGATGACGCTGATGACCACGCGCTCGCACGACCAGTACAACACGACCGTCTACGGGCTCGACGACCGCTATCGCGGCGTGTTCGGCCAGCGTCGCGTCGTGTTCGCGAACCGCGACGATCTCGCGATGCTCGGCCTGAAGGCGGGCGACTGGGTCGACATGGAAACCGTGTGGCACGACGGCATCGAGCGCCGCGCGAACGGCTTCCTGCTCGTCGAATACGACATTCCGCGCGGCTGCATCGGCGCGTACTACCCGGAAACGAATCCGCTCGTGCCGCTCGACAGCGTCGGCGACGTCTGCAACACGCCGACCTCGAAATCGATTCCGGTGCTGCTGCATCGCGCCGCCGCGCCGACCCCGGTCGCCGCGTGACGGAGTGCCGCGATGATCGTTCGTCCGCGCGAGCACTGGCTGCGCATGCTGCTGGTGTGGAACGGCTCGGTGCTGCCGACGATCCTGCCGCAGCTCGTGCTGACGCTCGTCATCAGCCTGATCGCCGTCTGGGGCGGCGGCCGCGTGCTCGGCGAGAAGGTGCCGCTGAACCCGACGCCGTTTACGCTGATCGGCCTGACGCTCGCGATCTTCGCGGGCTTCCGCAACAACGCCAGCTACGATCGCTACCGGGAGGCGCGGCAGCTGTGGGGCGGCGTGCTGACCGCCGCGCGCACGCTGACGTCGCAGGCGCTCTGCTACGGCGCGGTTTCGGCCGACGCGCATGAGCGGCGCGCGTTCGTGCGCCGCGTCATCGCGTTCGTCTTTGCGCTCAAGCACCAGTTGCGCGGCACCGATCCGGCCGACGATCTGCGCCCGCTGCTCGACGACGCGACCCACGCGCGCGTCGCCGCCGCGCGGTTTCGTCCCGTCGCGATCGTGCACGAGCTGCGCGCCGCCTTCGCGGCGCGCGCCGACGCGGGCCGGCTCC
>NZ_KV786838.1:0-13411 GCF_001806955.1 Burkholderia sp. HMSC10F09 | reverse complement strand
CGTTCGGGCCGGCTGGCTTCGCCGGTCGCGTCCGCGACGTCTGCCTGCGACGGCCGCGCGAGTGCCGCGCGTATCCGCATCGGATCGAACGGCGGCGCGCGAAACCGCACACCCGTCGCGTCGTACAGCGCATTCGCGATCGCTGCCGCTGCCGGTGCGACCGCATGCTCGATCCGGCGTGCATCGTCGGGCGACGCTGCGCGGCGCGCGCGGGCTTGCTTCGCATCGGCCGCGATCAGTTCGTGCGCGAGTGCCGAGTCGCGTGCGCCGGCCTCGGCTTCGTCGTGCGCCGCGCGCGCGATCAGCGGCGCGCCCATCACGCGCGAGATCGCCGCCTCGATCTGCCACGCGGGCAAGCCGGAGAGCGCCGCCCGGCCCGGCTCGCCGCTGCCCTGGCCGGCCACGACGCGGCGCACGGCGACATCGCCGGTCGCGCGGTCGACGTCGAGATCCACGACCCATGCGGACCAGCTCGCCTCGCCGGTGTGCGCGACGGCGTGCGCTTGGGCGCGAGCCGCCGGCTCGTCGGCGGGCGCGAGCGCAGCAGTCGGCGCGTTCACCGTCGCGCCATCGAACGCGAAGCCGCGACCGGTCAGGCGCGTCGGCGCGTCGCGATCGTGCGCGGTCTGCGCACCCCAGGCCGCACGTTCGCTGACCATCCGGATGACCTCGCGCGGCCCCGCATCCGCCGACGCATCGAGATGCTGCAAGCGCAGCGCGACCGGATCGCGGCGCAACGTGCCCGCGAGTTCGTCGACGAACGACTCGCGCGCGAATACGTGCGCATGACGCGGAATCGCGTCGGCGTCCGCCATGTCGATCGCCGTGTGCGCGTGCCGGTACGCGAACGGCACCGCCGTCGGCGCGGCACGCGACGATGCGCCGGACGACGCGACGCGTCCGGCGTCGTCGCCATCGCCCGCCGTCGCGGCGAGCCGCGCACGGTAGCGCCAGGCGGTCATCCGCCCATCGGGCGCGGTCTGCGTTTCGATGTCGAGCGACGCGGCATCGCGCGCGTCGCCGGCCGGCCAGCCGTAGCGCGCACGATGCGAGCGCAGGCCTGCATCGTCGGCGGCCGGCGCATCGCGCGATTCGAGCGCGTCCTGCGCGGCGCGCGTGTGTGCCGGCAGGTTCGGATCACGCTGCATCGTCGCCCCGCAGATAGCGCGCCGCGCGATGCACCGCGCGAACGATCTCCAGATGCGTACCGCAGCGGCACAGATTGAAGCGCAGCGCCTCGCGGATCGCCGTGTCGTCCGGCGACGGGTTGCGGTCGAGCAGCGCCTTCGTGCTCATGATCATTCCGTTCAGGCAATAGCCGCATTGCGCGGCCTGCTCGTCGATGAATGCGCGCTGGACCGGATGCAGCGCATCGCGCGAGCCGAGCCCTTCGAGCGTCGTCACGTCGCGCCCCGATGCGGCCGCCGCCGGCAGCACGCAGGCGCGCGCCGGCTGCCCGTCGATCAGCACCGTGCACGCGCCGCACTGACCGAGTCCGCACCCGTATTTCGGGCCGTTCAGCGCGCAGTCGTTGCGCAGGACCAGCAGCAGCGGCGTATCGGGGGCGGCGGCGTCGAAACGGTGCGGCACGCCGTTGACGCGAAACGCGAGCGGCCGCGGCGCGGAAGCGGAATGGGACATGGGCAGATCCGGATACGGGTGCGGGCGAACGTCAGCCGACGGCAGGCACGGCCGGCGGCCGGCGCAGACCGGCGCGCGCGACATCGACGTATAACACGCCGAAATCGCCGCGTACCGGCACCGCGCGCGCCGTCGCGCGAACGGCGCGCGCAGCGGGCGCCGGCGGCGAGGCCGCGCATCGTCGTGCGATGCGTCAGGCCACCGCCGCGACGCTGTCGCGCGACGGCGAGACGAGCGGCACGTCGAACACGTCGTAGCCGAACACCCACGACGGATCCTCGTTCGTGCGCAGCCAGGTGTTGTCGTGCGACACGCGCTGCACCTTCGATGCGCGCGCCGCGCGATTCGCCTCGTACAGCGCGAACGCACCGGTGTAGTCGCCGATGCCGAGCTCGCCGATACAGCGCGTGAGCATCGCCGCATCCTCGATCGCCATCGCCGCGCCCTGCGCCATGTGCGGCTTCATCGGATGACACGCGTCGCCGAGCAGCACGAGCCGGCCGCGGCTCCACAGCGGCAGCGGATCGCGTTCGAGCAGCGGCCACTTCGTGATCGACGGCGACACGTCGATCAAATGCTGGATGTCCGCATGAAAACCCGCGAACGCCTCGCGCATCTCGTCGCGATTGCTGTCGACCATCGACACGCCCTCGGGCCATTCGGCCTGCGGCACGCCCGTCACGTAGTAGTACTCGTCGCGCTTCTCGGTCACGTAGTAGACCATCATGTGGCGATCCTCCGACCACCACTTCACGCACATGTCGTAGGGCTTGTTGCCGAGCAGCGACGCCGGGAACACCGCGCGATGCGCGACGTAGCCCGTATAGCGCGGCGGCTCAGCGCCGAGCAGGTGCTCGCGGATCCGCGAGTTCACGCCGTCGGCGCCGATCACGATGTCGGCCGTGTCGACGCTGCCGTCGGCGAACGTGAGCCGCACGTCGTCGCCCGTGTCCTCCACCGATGCGAGCCGCTTGCCGAAGCGGAGCGTGCCGGGCGTCACGGCCTGCGTCATCAGCGCATGGAAATCGCCGCGATGGACGGTCAGATAGCTCGCGCCGTACGTGCTGCGCGCATGGTCGCCGAGCGGAATCCGCGCGAGCACGTCGGCCGTGCGCCAGTCGCGGCTATACCAGCAATCGGGATGCGAGCCCATCGCATCGAGCGCGTCCTCGCAGCCGATCCGCCGCATGATCTTCATGACGTTCGGGCCCAGATGAATCCCCGCGCCGAGGCGCGAAAACGCGGGCGCCTGCTCGTACAGCACGACGTCGTGGCCGGCGCGCTGCAGCAGCGCCGCGGCGGCCGTGCCGCCGAGACCGGCGCCGATGATTGCGATACGGGGTGTGCTCATGCGGATCTCCTGATCGTGAGCCCGGCGCCGGACCTGACGCGAGAACGGGCGGATTGAACGGTGTTGATGTAGCGTACACACTCAATTTATTTGTGACAAGCGGATTGTCGAGGCGCATTTTCAGGTTCGGGAAAACACCAATATTTCGCCATTAATACTTATATGCCATCGATCTGAGGGCTCGTCGATGAATTTTGACCCATTGTCATTTTCAAATGTACACACTAGACTTTGCTCGAACCTGCGCGATCGCCCGCCAGCACAGCGCCCCTCCCTCACCGACACGGAGCCTTCCCGTCATGAGCAAGACCTATCGCATCGGCCAGATCGTGCCGAGTTCCAACACGACGATGGAAACGGAAATCCCCGCGATGCTGCGGCTGCGCGAAACGATCCGGCCCGAGCGCTTTACGTATCACTCGAGCCGAATGCGGATGAAGAAGGTCGTCAAGGAAGAGCTGGCGGCAATGGACGCCGAATCGGACCGTTGCGCGGTCGAGCTGTCCGACGCGTGCGTCGACGTGCTCGGCTACGCCTGCCTCGTCGCGATCATGGCGATGGGGCACGGCTATCACCGCGTGTCGCAGGCGCGCCTGACCGAACATACGGCCGGCAACGGCGCGCGCGCGCCGGTGCTGACGAGCGCGGGCGCGCTCGTCGACGCGCTGCGCGTGATCGGCGCGAAGCGGATCGTCGTCGTCGCGCCGTACATGAAGCCGCTGACCGAGCTCGTGGTCGACTACATCCGCAACGAGGGCTACGACGTGATTGCCTATCGCGCGCTCGAAATCCCCGACAACCTCGAGGTCGGCCGCCACGATCCGGCGCGGCTGCCCGACATCGTCAAGACGCTCCCGCATCAAGACGCCGATGCGATCGTGCTGTCGGCCTGCGTGCAGATGCCGTCGCTGCCGGCCGTCGCGAAAGTCGAGGCCATGACCGGCAAGCCGGTGATCACGGCCGCGATCGCGACGACCTACGCGATGCTGCGCGAACTCGATCTCGAGCCGATCGTGCCCGGCGCGGGCGCGCTGTTGTCCGGCGCGTACTGAACGCGCGTTTCCGACGGAGCTTTCACGATGTCCTCGACTTTCCTGTACGGCGCGAACGTGCGCGCCAACGGCATTCGCCAGCACTACCTGCGCTACGGCGGCGCAACCGGCGCGCGCGCGACGCGTGCGGCGATCGTGCTGATTCCCGGCATCACGAGCCCTGCGATCACATGGGGGTTCGTCGGCGAAGCGTTCGGCGCCGCATTCGATACGTACGTGCTCGACGTGCGCGGCCGCGGGCTCTCCGACGCGTCGCCCACGCTCGACTACAGCCTCGATGCGCAGGCCGACGACGTCGTAGCGCTGGTCGCCGCGCTCGGCCTGTCGCGCACGAGCGTCGTCGGTCATTCGATGGGCGCGCGCATCGCCGCACGCGCCGCGCGGCGCGGCATCCGCGGGCTCGAATCGGTCGTGCTCGTCGATCCGCCCGTGTCGGGCCCCGGCCGCCGCGAGTATCCGGGCAAGCTGCCGTGGTACATCGATTCGATCGCGCTCGCACGTGCGGGCACCGACGCCGAAGGGATGCGCGCGTTCTGCCCGACCTGGACCGACGCGGAGCGGCAGCTGCGTGCCGAGTGGCTGCATACCTGCGACGAGCGCGCGGTGCGCGCCTCGTACGAGGGCTTTCACACCGACGACTTCCACGCGGACGCCGCGCAGCTCGCGGTGCCGTCGCTGCTGATCACGGCCGAGCGCGGCGACGTGGTACGCGACGACGACGTCGCCGAACTGCAGCGCGCGACGCCGTCGATGCGGCACGTGCGCGTGCCCGATGCCGGCCACATGATTCCGTGGGACAACGCACGCGGCTTCTACGCGGCCTTCGGCGACTTCCTCGGCGCGCCGCTCGCGGCCTGACGCCGCCTTTTCCTCACGCCTTTACCGGAGCCGACGATGCCAGTCAGCGACACCCAACTGATCGACGCGTGGAAGCAGGTGCTCACGCTGTCGCGCCTCGAACCGGGCCAGACCGTCACGATCCTGACGAGCGCGGCCACCCATCCTCAGACGCTGTCATGCGCGCTGATCGCGACGCAGTCGATGGGCGCGATCGTGAACCGGCTCGACCTGCCGCCCGTCAACGGCGACAAGGCATTCAGCCGCGATCCGCTCGCCTATCTCGGCACGACGCCGCTGACCGGCAACCGCGCCGCGATCGCGGCGCTGCAGGCGAGCGATCTCGTGCTCGATCTGATGACGCTGCTGTTCTCGCCGGAGCAGCACGACATCCTGAAGTCCGGCACGAAGATCCTGCTCGCCGTCGAGCCGCCCGAAGTGCTCGTGCGGATGGTGCCGACGCTCGCCGATCGCACGCGCGTGCTCGCCGCGACGCAGCAGATTGCCTCCGCGCGCGAGATGCGCGTGAGCTCGGCGGCCGGCACCGCCTTCGTCTGCCCGCTCGGCGATTTCGAGCCGACGGCCGAGTACGGCTTCGTCGACGCGCCGGGCCGCTGGGATCACTGGCCGAGCGGCTTCGCGCTCACCTACCCGAACGATCGCACGGCGCGCGGCACGATCGTCATCGATCGCGGCGACATCCTGCTGCCGCAGAAGCACTACGTGAGCGAGCCGATCGTGCTGACCGTCGAGGGCGGCTATGCGACGCGCATCGAAGGCGGCGTCGACGCCGATCTGCTGCGCGACTACATGGACACGTTCGCCGATCCCGAAGGCTATGCGATCTCGCATATCGGCTGGGGGCTGCAGCCGCGCGCGCGCTGGTCGACGCTCGGCCTCTACGACCGCGAAGCGACGATCGGCATGGACGCGCGCGCCTTCGAGGGCAACTTCCTGTTCTCGCTCGGCCCGAACAACGAAGGCGGCGGCAGCCGCACGACGACGTGCCACATCGACATCCCGCTGCGCCGCTGCACGGTCGAACTCGACGGCCACGCCGTCGTGCGCGACGGGCGCGTGACCGACCAACCCGCCTGACGAGACCCACGATGAACGACCTCTCCCACCACGCCGAAGCGCACGTGTATCGCGAACAGGGTTTCGGCACGCCGTTGCCGCCACACGGCAGGCTTGCGCTGCTGATCGTCGACTTCGTCGTCGGGTTCGCCGATCCTGCGACGTTCGGCGGCGGCAACATCGCGCCGGCGATCGCGCGCACGACGCAGGCGCTCGCGATCGCGCGGCAGCGCGGCTGGCCGGTCGCGCACAGCCGGATCGTCTATGCGGACGACGGCAGCGACGACAACGTGTTCTCGCTGAAGGTGCCCGGCATGGCGACGCTGACCGAGCACCACCCGAACAGCGCGATCGTGCCGGAACTGACGCCCGCGCGCGGCGAGCTCGTCGTGCGCAAGACCGTGCCGTCCGCGTTCTTCGGCACGCAGCTCGCGCCCTGGCTCGCGCAGCGCGCCGTGCAGACGCTGCTCGTCGCCGGTGCGGTGACGAGCGGCTGCGTGCGCGCGAGCGTCGTCGATGCGATGTCGCACGGATTCCGTCCGCTCGTGCTCGCCGATTGCGTCGGCGATCGGGCGATCGCACCGCACGAAGCGAATCTGTTCGACATGCAGCAGAAATATGCGGCCGTGATGCCGCTCGACGATGCGATCGCGGCGATCGATGCGATGCACGCGACACATGCGACGCATGCGACCCACGCGCCCGCGCGCTGAGCCGATGCGCATCGCGGCCGAACTGCGCCGCACCGGTCGCGACGCGCTCGACGCCTGCCACCGCCGCCTTTGACGCCGCGTTTTTGGCCGTCTAGATTCGAACGGGCGGCCGCGCGGATCGTTCGGGAATGGGCCTGCAACGACGCGGCGATCGTGCCGCCAACCGTCCCGAACGACTCTTTCGCGCGGCACCCGCCGCGCCGCCACCCAGGACACCTGCTCCGTGAACCGCTCCGAACTGCTCGCGCGCACCGGCTGCCTGACCGTGATCCGGCCGCCCGCGCCGCCCGTGAAGCCGGCGCCCGGCCAGCCGGGCAGCCTGTCGTCGTATGTGCCGGCGCTGCCCGAAGTATTCGTCGCGATCGTCGACGACGGCCGCATCCTCGCCTTCAACGGTCACGTCGACCTCGGCACCGGCATCCGCACCTCGCTCGCGCAGATCGTCGCCGAGGAACTCGACGTGCCGGCCGCGCGCGTGACGATGGTGCTCGGCGATACGGCCGCGACACCGAACCAGGGCCCGACCATCGCGAGCGCGACGATCCAGATTTCGGCCGCACCGTTGCGCTGCGCGGCCGCACAGGCGCGACATGCGCTGCTTGCGCTGGCCGCCGAGCAGTTCGGCGTCGATGCCGGGCAACTGCGCGTCGACGACGGCACGATCTCGGCCGTCGACCACAGCGGCGCGCAGCGCCAGGCAAGCTACGCCGAACTCGTCGCGCAGCGCCGCATCGCGCTGACGCTCGACCCGCACACGCGCACGAAGGATCCGGCGCAGTACCGCATCGTCGGCCGCGCGTCGCCGCGTGTCGACCTGCCGGCAAAGGCGACCGGCGAACTCACGTTCGTGCACGACGTACGCGTGCCCGGCATGCTGCACGGCCGTGTCGTGCGGCCACCGTATGCAGGCCACGACAGCGGCCCATTCGTCGGCGCGTCGCTGCTGGACGTCGATCGCACGTCGGTGGCCGACGTGCCGGGGCTCGTCGCGGTCGTGACGATCGGCGATTTCGTCGGCGTCGTCGCCGAGCGCGAGGAGCACGCGATCCGCGCCGCGCGGCAACTGCGCGTCGTGTGGCGCCCGCATCCGCCGCTGCCGCCGCTCGACGATCCGGCGGCGGCGATCGCCGCCGCGCCCGCGCAGCCGCGCCTGCTGCTCGACGAAGGCGACGTCGAAGCCGCCCGCACGTTGCCCGACACGCTCACGCTGACGCGCACCTATACGTGGCCGTTCCAGATGCATGCGTCGATCGGACCATCGTGCGCGGTCGCCGACTATCGCGCACCGGGCGACGGGCGCATCACCGTGTGGTCCGGCACGCAGAACCCTGTGTCGCTGCGCTACGACCTCGCGACGCTCGTCGCGCGCGACGAAGCCGATATCGACATCGTGCGGATGGAAGCCGCCGGCTGCTATGGCCGCAACGGCGCCGACGACGTCTGCGGCGATGCGCTGCTGCTGTCGCGCGCGGTCGGGCGCCCGGTGCGCGTACAGCTGATGCGTGCGGACGAGCATCTGTGGGAACCGAAAGGCGCGGGCCAGCAGATGCGCGTGACGGGCACCGTGTCGCGCGACGGCCGCCTCGTCGGCTACGACTTCGCGACGCGCTACCCGTCGAACGACGCGCCGCTGCTTGCCGCGCTGCTGACCGGCACGATCGCGCCCGAGCCGCGCGTGTTCGAGATGGGCGACCGCACGGCCGTGTCGCCGTATGTCTGCGCGCATCGGCGCTTCGTCTGCGAGGATCTCGCGCCGCTCGTGCGCGCGTCGTGGCTGCGCGGCGTCTCGGCGTTGCCGAACTCGTTCGCGCACGATACGTTTGTCGACGAATGCGCGGCGCTGACCGGCGTCGATCCGCTGGCGTTTCGCATCCGTCATCTGCAGGACGCGCGCGCGATCGAGCTGCTGCATGCCGTGGCCGAACGCGCAGGCTGGACGCCGCGCGTGCGCCGCGATCCCGATCCGGCGCGCGTCGTACGCGGGCGCGGCATCGCGTACGCGCGCTACGTGCACAGCCGCTTTCCCGGTTTCGGCGCGGCGTGGTCCGCGTGGATCGTGGATCTGAGCGTCGATCGCGCGACCGGCGAAATCCGCGTGGAGCGCGTGACGGTCGGACAGGACACCGGCACGATGATCAATCCGGACGGCGTACGCCATCAGATTCACGGCAACGTGATCCAGGTGCTGAGCCGCACGCTGAAGGAGCGCGTGCGCTTTGCGGACGGCAAGGTCGCGTCGCGCGAATGGGCGGGCTATCCGATCCTGACGTTCGCGGAGGTGCCCGACGTCGACGTCGTGCTGATGCCGCGACAGGGCGAACCGCCGCTCGGTGCCGGCGAATCGGCGTCGGTGCCGGGGCCGGCCGCGGTCGCGAACGCGCTGTTCGATGCGACCGGCGTGCGGTTCTACGCACCGCCCTTTACGCCGGAGACGATTCGCGCCGGACTGCGCGACGCCGGCCGCTTGCTTGCGGGCGATGCGGCCGGCACGCGCGCGCCGGCCGATACCGCCTAGCCGCCGTTCGTCGCGATCGAGGTCGCCGCGAACCGAACGCGCCGATCACGCGTCACTCGGCGCCCTCTTCGTCCATCATCTTGCGCAGCAGAAACTGCAGCGCGACGCGCTCGCCCGGATTCAGCGTCCCGTACGTGCGTTCCGTCACCTGACGCGCGAACGGCACCGTGCGGTCGATCAGCGCGAGGCCGGCGGCCGTCGCTCGTACGAGCAGCTTGCGGCCGTCGTTCGGATCGGGCAACACCTCGATCAGCGCGCGCGCCTTCAGCCGCTCGACGACGCCGCGTATCGTCGCCTGATCGATCGCGGTCGCCTTCACGATGTCGTTCAGCGAACTCGCCTGCCGCTCCTTCACGGCGCACAGCGTGACGAACTGCGCGGCCGTCAGATCCGAATCCGGAATCGCCTCCTGGAAGATCGCGACGTGCCGTTGATACGCGCGGCGCAGCAAGTGCCCGATCTGGTCGTGAAAGTCGTAGGAATCCCTGGAAGACGCCATGAAAGTCGCGGCTCGCACCGCATGAAAACCGAAAGACATGGAGTGTACACCCTCAAATCGGCACAAGCGGTGCATGGCGATGCCTCATGGCGGTGCGTCAACGGACGGCGGCGCGCGAGTCCGCCGCGTTCGGTGCATGGATCGCATGCATCGCTTCGCCGCATCCCGCTCCGGTGTACACGCGCCATTTTCGAGCGTAGTCATACAATTTTCCTCGAAGCTTCGTGCCTCGTAACGGTGCCGTCGATTCGCAACGAAATCCCGCCGAATATCGCGTTTACACCAGTGTTTTCGATACCTTTCCGCCTGTCGAGAGCCGCGCTTCAAGCCCCCGCCGAGATTTCTTATTTTGCAGTGTGTACGCTCATTAATTGGCGTGCTATACAGACTCAAGCGCGCGCCGAACCACGCTCGCGTCGACCGTCGACCCATTTCCTCCGTCACTTACGAACAGGGGTTATCCCATGTCTACCGCCCACCCGAGTGCCGCCGTCGGTGCCGACGACGCGCAGCACGGCGCGCTCTACCGCAAGGTCACGCTGCGCCTGATCACGCTGTTCTGTCTGTGCTATTTCGCCGCGTATCTCGATCGCATCAACATCGGGCTCGCGAAGCTGCAGATGCTGGACGCGCTGAAGTTCAGCGATGCCGTGTACGGGCTCGGCGCCGGCCTGTTCTTCGGCGGCTACATCCTGTTCGAGGTGCCGAGCAATCTGATCCTGCAACGTGTCGGCGCGAAGCTGTGGATCGCGCGCATCATGATCACGTGGGGGCTGCTGTCGGGCGCGACGATGTTCGTGCAGACGCCGATGCAGTTCTATGTCGTGCGCTTCCTGCTCGGCGCCGCGGAAGCCGGATTTCTGCCGGGCGTGCTGTTGTATCTGACGCAGTGGTATCCGGACGCGCGCCGCGCGCGGATCGTCGCGCTGTTCATGGTCGGCCTGCCGCTGTCGAGCATGATCGGCAGCCCGATCTCCGGCTGGATCATGCGGGCGTTCGACGGCGTGCACGGGCTCGGCGGATGGCAGTGGCTGTTTCTGCTCGAAGCGCTGCCGTCGGTCCTGCTCGGCTTCGCGGTGCTGCGCTGGCTGCCGAACCGCATCGAGTCCGCACAATGGCTGAACGACGACGAGAAGCGCGTGCTGCGCGCGAACCTGGACCGCGACCCGTCGGGGAACAAGAGCCACGCGCTCGGGCGTGCGTTCTCCGATCCGAAGGTATGGGCGCTCGGGCTGATCGACCTGTGCGTGCTGCTCGGACTGTACGCGGTCAGCTTCTGGCTGCCGACGATCCTGCGCGACACCGGCGTGAAGGACGCCTATCACATCGGCTGGCTGATGGTGATTCCGAACGCGGCGGCCGTCCTCGCGACGCTCTATTGCGGCGCGAGCTCCGACCGTGCACGCGAACGGCGCTGGCATATCGTCGTGCCGTTCGTCGTGTCGGCGGTCGCGCTGGCGATCGCGGCGACGTCGTCGCACGGCACGGTCGGCACCGTCGTGCTGTTCTCGCTGATCAACGCGGGCGCGGCCGCCGCGATGCCGGTCGTATGGGCGCTGCCGTCGACCTTCCTCAAGGGATCGGCAGCCGCCGGCGGCATTGCGTTCGCCTGCTCGATCGCGAACCTCGGCGGGTTCGGCAGCACCTACTTCATCGGCTGGCTGCGCGACACGTTCCATTCGCAGAGCGCGGGCCTCTACGCATTCGCCGCTTGCATGCTGATCGGGTGCGCGCTGGCGCTCGCGTATCCGGCCAAGCTCGTGAACCGGTAAAACGCATGCGCGCGCAACGTCACGGTATCGTTGTGCGCGCATCGACCGCCGATGTGGTCAGCATCGAAAGGACGACCGTTTAAAACGGTTTCGCGTGTCATGACCACGTACGCGATGCTGCATGCCGCTTTGCATCGCCACCTTTTTACAATCGTCGGAACGATCGCACGCGCGCATCATCGTGCCGCCGGTCGCACGCGCGATCGCACGATCGCCATCGCGCCGCCGCATCGTCGTGCGGCCGCCGTTTTACTCGTTCGTCGTGCCAAGCGGGCACGCTCTTTGCGACTTGGTCGCGCCTGCCGACCCGGCAGACGACTACTTCCCTGAACCCGGCGTTGCGCCCCGCGCGAACCGTTCGCGCGGCAGGAGCGCATCGCAAGCAGGTTTTCTGAACGAGAGGACGACATGAAATCCATTCGAACTTTGGTGGCGCTGTGCTCGGTGATCTCCGTACTCGCCGCATGCGGGGGAGGCGACGGCAACGACCTCGGTACCGAACTGGGGATCTCGAAGCCGCAGGCGCGCTTCATCAACGCGGTGCCGGCCGGCCCGAACCTCGACTACTACCTGAACGCGAAGGTCGACGCGTCGGGCGTCGCGTACAAGGGCGTCACGCGTTATCACGACATCGATTCGGGCGGGCAGACCGCGAGCTACGACGTATCGGGAACGAACACCACGGTCGCGTCGCAGTCGTTCAACGCGGCGAACGGCCACCACTACACGACGATCGCGCTGCCGAGCACGTCGTCCGCGATTTCGGTCGTCGACGATCCGTACGACAAGGGCCTGCTGTCCGACAAGGCGCGCGTACGCAGCTTCAACGCATCGCCGAACGCGCAGAACGTCGACGTCTACGTCGTGCCGCCGAACACCGACATCACGACGCAAACCCCGACGCTGACGGGCGCCGCGTACCAGAACGCGTCGCCGCCTTCCGGTCAGGACTCCGTCTATCTGAACGGCGGCACCTATCAGATCATCGTGACGACGGCGGGCAGCAAATCGCCGATTCTGAAGACCGCGCCGGTCACGCTGAACAACAACGCGGACTGGCTGATCGTGACGATTCCGTCGGGCGGCATCGGCGACGTCACGCCGAACGACATTCACGTGCTCGTTGCGCAAGGCAACGACGCCGACACGTCCGCACAGGAACTCGGGCCGCAGTAATAGGGCCCACGATGCGCTGCCGCCGGCAGCGCGGCCCGCGCATCGCAGGGTGCGCGGGCGGCTTGCTTCCTTCCTTATTCGATCCGTTCCAGACAGATGACGTGCTCGGCGCGGCTCGAATCGCCGTGCGGGACTTCGACATCGCCCACGTGACGCACGCGCCAGCCGGGGCGCGTCGCGATCAGCGGCATGTTGCCGTCCGGGCGGCTCTCGATGCCACCGAGCCCGTCGTCCGGCGTGTCGACGCTTTCGTCGAGCGACGCGTTCGAATAGATCACGTTGTCGTGCCACTTCGACGCGCCGGTCCGGGCTTCGAGGCCCTTGCCGTCGACGTCGACCGTGTTGTCCGTCATCGCCATGTTGGCGTTGTCGATCGTGACGATGCGGCCGCCTGCGCGGCGCACGGGATCGCCGCTGTCCACCGCGTGCGCATCTCGATCGATCGGCGGCAAGCCGGTCGGCGCCTTGCCCGCGACGGCCTCCGGCGATAGCGGCCGCTGCGCGAACTCCTTCGCCTGGGTGGCGGCGCTCGGCATTTCGTGGCCGGCCGCCGGCGTTTTCGCGGGGCTTTGCGCGATCGTTTCCTGCTGCTGTTTCGGGGTAGGGTTCGATTCGGCGTTCTGCATCGCATCTCCTGTCCGGGCTGCGCGCACCGGCGCCGAGCCGGCACGCCGCTCCGGGAATCGCTACACGGTCCTTGCAAATCTTTCATGCGACGGGCACGGCGCGGCCCGGCGCGTCGACGCGCCCCGGCCGGCCGTCGCAGCGGCGCGCGAAC
>NZ_KV786837.1:3977-7712 GCF_001806955.1 Burkholderia sp. HMSC10F09 | reverse complement strand
GCTGCGGGGCAACGACGCGCGGGTCCTACTGCATTGCGCGCTGCGCCGTTGGCATCAACGGCCGCAGCCACCGCGCAATGCCATCACCGGTTCTTGAACACCGGCTTGCGCTTCTCGACGAACGCCGCCATCCCTTCCTTCTGATCCTCGGTCGCGAACAGCGAGTGGAACAGCCGGCGCTCGAAATGAACGCCTTCCGCCAGCGTCGTCTCGTACGCCCGATTCACCGACTCCTTGATCATCATGACAGCGGGCAGTGAAAACTCGGCGATCGTCGCCGCAGCCGACAACGCCTCGTCGAGCAGCTTGTCCGCCGGCAGCACGCGCGATACGAGCCCGGCGCGCTCCGCCTCGTCAGCATCCATGAAGCGCGCAGTCAGGCACATGTCCATCGCCTTCGCCTTCGATATCGCGCGCGGCAGGCGCTGCGTGCCGCCGGCGCCCGGCATCACGCCCAGCTTGATTTCCGGCTGGCCGAATTTCGCCGTATCGGCGGCGAAGATGATGTCGCACATCATCGCAAGCTCGCAGCCGCCGCCGAGCGCAAAACCGGCGACCGCTGCAATGATCGGCTTGCGGATCTGGCGCACCGTCTCCCAGTTGCGCGTGATGTAGTCGCCGCGGTACACGTCCATATAGGAATAGGTGGCCATCATGCCGATGTCCGCTCCGGCCGCGAAGGCCTTCTCGCTTCCCGTTACGACGATCGCGCCCACGGCGTCGTCCGCGTCGAACGCCTTCAGCGCTGCGCCCAGCTCGTCCATCAGCGCGTCGTTCAGCGCGTTCAGCGCCTTCGGCCGGTTCAGCGCGATCAGTCCGACACGCCCTCGCGTCTCCACCAGGATGTTCTCGTAAGACATCTATTTCTCCTCGATCAATGAATTGAGAAACGCCTCGCACACGCGAATAGTTTGATGCTACCATTCTCCGACCAACCGGTCGGTTAATTAATCGATCCAACCCTTCTCACGTTCATCAGGCCGCCGTCATGACCCATGCACTGTTCACGAAGCACGAAGACACGCTGAAACGCGCACTCGCCGCCATCGAGAGCCGCGGATACTGGAGCCCGTTCGCCGAAATGCCGAGCCCCAAAGTGTACGGGGAAAGCGGCAATGCAGACGGCGAAGCCGCGTTCAAATCGCACCTGGGCAAGACCTTCGAGCTCGACCAGCCGGCCAGCGGCGAGACGGTCGGCGCGGAACGTTCTCCGTATGGCGTCGCGCTCGACATCCGGTATCCGAAGTCGACGCCCGATGGGCTGATCGCCGCCGCCGGCGCTGCCCAGCGGGCGTGGCGCGAAGCCGGCCCGAGCGCGTGGATCGGTGTCAGCCTCGAGATCCTCGCGCGCCTGAACCGCGCCAGCTTCGAAATCGCGTACAGCGTGATGCACACGACGGGCCAGGCATTCATGATGGCGTTCCAGGCCGGCGGCCCGCATGCGCAGGACCGCGCGCTCGAGGCCGTCGCCTATGCGTGGGACCAGTTGCGCCGCATCCCGGCCGATGCGCATTGGGAAAAGCCGCAAGGCAAGAACCCGCCGCTCGCGATGCAGAAGCGTTACACGATCGTCCCGCGCGGCACCGGGCTCGTGCTCGGCTGCTGCACGTTCCCGACCTGGAACGGCTATCCCGGCCTGTTCGCCGATCTCGCGACCGGCAACACGGTGATCGTGAAGCCCCATCCCGGCGCAATCCTGCCGCTCGCGATCACCGTGCGGATCGCGCGCGATGTGCTGCGCGAGGCCGGCTTCGATCCGAACGTCGTGACGCTGCTCGCCACGGAGCCGAACGACGGCGCACTCGTGCAGGACCTCGCGCTGCGCCCCGAGATCAAGCTGATCGACTTCACCGGCAGCACGCAGAACGGCACGTGGCTCGAACGTCACGCCCATCAGGCGCAGGTCTACACCGAGAAGGCAGGCGTCAATCAGATCGTGATCGACTCGACCGACGATCTGAAAGCCGCCGCGAAGAACATCGCGTTCTCGCTCGCGCTGTACTCGGGGCAGATGTGCACCGCGCCGCAGAACATCTATGTGCCGCGCGACGGCATCCGCACCGCCGACGGCCATGCGAGCTTCGACGAAGTCGCGCAGGCGATCGCCGGCGCGGTGCAGAAACTCACCGGCGACCCGGCACGGTCGGTCGAGCTGATCGGCGCCATCCAGAACGACGGCGTGACGGCACGTATCGACGCCGCGCGCGCAGTCGGCCGAGTGCTTCTCGATAGCCAGACGCTTCAGCACCCCGCCTTCCCCGACGCCCGCGTACGCACGCCGCTCGTGCTGCAGCTCGATGTCGCCGACCGCGAAAAATTCACGCAGGAATGGTTCGGGCCGATCTCGTTCGTGATCGCGACCGACTCGACTGCGCAGTCGCTCGATCTCGCTGGCGAAATCGCCGCCGAGCACGGCGCGCTGACGCTGTCCGTCTACAGCACGGCCGACGACGTGATCGACGCCGCACACGAAGCCGCGGTGCGCGGCGGCGTCGCGCTGTCGATCAACCTGACAGGCGGCGTGTTCGTCAATCAGTCGGCGGCATTCTCGGACTTCCACGGTACGGGCGCCAATCCGGCCGCGAACGCGGCGCTGGCCGATGCCGCATTCGTCGCCAATCGCTTCCGCGTGGTTCAGAGCCGCGTCCATGTTGCGCCGAAGGCGGCGCCCGCGGAAGTCGGCCAACCGGCATAACCCGAATGGCGGACGTGCAAACGCCGCCACATTCTCTACCATGAACGAATCCGCCATCCGGCGGGTTCGTCGCCTTCCGATACGCCATGACTGACGCCTATATCTGCGATGCCATTCGCACCCCTATCGGCCGCTACGGCGGCGCCCTGAAAGACGTCCGCGCGGACGACCTCGGCGCGGTGCCGCTGAAGGCGCTCGTCGAACGCAACCGCGACGTCGACTGGAACGCGGTCGACGACGTGATCTACGGCTGCGCGAACCAGGCCGGCGAAGACAACCGCAACGTCGCACGCATGTCGGCGCTGCTGGCCGGGCTGCCGACCGCCGTCCCCGGTACGACGCTGAACCGGCTCTGCGGCTCGGGCATGGACGCGATCGGCACGGCCGCGCGCGCGATCAAGGCCGGCGAAGCGCGGCTGATGATCGCCGGCGGCGTCGAAAGCATGACGCGCGCGCCGTTCGTGATGGGCAAGGCCGCGAGCGCGTTCGCGCGTCAGGCCGACATCTACGACACGACGATCGGCTGGCGTTTCGTCAATCCGCTGATGAAACAGCAATACGGCGTCGATTCGATGCCGGAGACGGCCGAGAACGTCGCGGTCGACTACGACGTGAGCCGCGCCGATCAGGACCTGTTCGCGCTGCGCAGCCAGCAGAAAGCCGCCCGCGCGCAGCAGGACGGCACGCTGGCCGAAGAAATCGTATCGGTCACGATTGCGCAGAAGAAGGGCGATCCGCTCGTCGTGTCGCGCGACGAGCATCCGCGCGAGACCTCGCTCGAAGCGCTCGCGAAGCTGAAGGGCGTCGTGCGTCCGGACGGCACGGTGACGGCCGGCAACGCGTCGGGTGTCAACGACGGCGCGTGCGCGCTGCTGCTCGCGAATGCGGAAGCGGCCGACCAATACGGCCTGCGCCGCCGCGCGCGCGTCATCGGCATGGCGACCGCCGGCGTCGCGCCGCGCGTGATGGGCATCGGCCCGGCGCCGGCGACGCAGAAGCTGCTGCAGCAACTCGGCATGACGATCGATCAGTTCGACGTG
>NZ_KV786837.1:0-3957 GCF_001806955.1 Burkholderia sp. HMSC10F09 | reverse complement strand
GCTCTGCACGATGTGCATCGGCGTCGGGCAAGGCATCGCGCTCGCGATCGAACGCGTATAGCTGGCTCCGCGCGCACCTATAACGAATCATCACGGAGACACTGCATGTCCTATCAGGCAATTCGGCTGGACATCGACGAAGCCGCCCGCGTGGCGACGATCACGCTGCATCGTCCCGACAAGCTGAACAGCTTTACGCGCGCCATGCATCGCGAGCTGCAGTCGGCGCTCGACGAAGTCGAGGCGGCCGGTGCGCGCGCACTGATTCTGACGGGTGCGGGGCGCGGGTTCTGCGCCGGTCAGGATCTCGCGGACCTCGACTTCACGCCGGGCGCGTCGACCGACCTCGGCGCGCTGATCGAGGAGCACTTCAATCCGCTGATCCGCCGCCTGCAGCGCTTGCCGATTCCGGTGATCGCCGCCGTCAACGGCACGGCCGCCGGTGCGGGCGCGAATCTCGCGCTCGCCTGCGATATCGTGCTCGCCGCGCGCTCGAGCAGTTTCATCCAGGCTTTCGTCAAGATCGGCCTCGTGCCGGACTCGGGCGGCACGTGGTTCCTGCCGCAGCGCGTCGGGATGGCGCGCGCGCTCGGCCTTGCGCTGACCGGCGACAAACTCGGCGCCGAACAGGCGGAACAGTGGGGACTGATCTGGCGCGCGGTCGACGACGACGCGCTCGCCGCATCGGCCCGTGAACTGGCCGCGCGGCTCGCGCAGCAACCGACGCTCGCGATCGCGTCGATCAAGCAGGCGATGCGCGACGGCATGACCCATACGCTCGACCAGCAACTCGATCTGGAGCGCGATCTGCAGCGCAAGCTCGGCCAGTCGCACGATTACGCCGAAGGCGTCAACGCATTCATCGAAAAGCGTGCGCCGCGCTTCGAGGGCCGCTGACATGACGAAGAACCCGACGACCGACACGCTGGATCCCGACGCACTCGCACGCATGACCGCGCAGACGATGTACGAAGCCGACGCGTGCAGCCGCGCGCTCGGCATCGAAATCGTCGACGTGCGCGCCGGTTACGCGTGCCTGCGGATGCCCGTGCGCGCCGATTTCCTGAACGGCCATCAGATCTGCCACGGCGGGCTGATCTTCACGCTCGCCGATTCGACGTTCGCATTCGCGTGCAATTCGTACAACGTCAACACGGTCGCGGCCGGCTGCTCGATCGAGTATCTGCGGCCCGTGCACGGCGGCGACGTGCTGACCGCCGAGGCGACCGAACAAACGCGCAGCGGTCGGCATGGCATCTACGACATCCGCGTGACGAACCGCGCCGGAGAAACGGTCGCGATGTTTCGCGGCAAGTCCGCGCAGATCAAGGGCACCGTGATACCGGAAGACCGCTGACGTCGGCGCCACGCCCATAACAAACACTGGAGACACGCATGACTACCCCGCTACCGCTCGAGCCGATCGAGACCGCGTCCCGCGACGAGCTAGCCGCGCTGCAGCTCGAACGCCTCAAATGGTCGCTGCGGCACGCGTACGACAACTCCCCTGTCTATCGCCGCAAGTTCGACGAAGCCGGCGTGCATCCGGACGACCTGCAAACGCTCGCCGACCTGTCGCGCTTCCCGTTCACGACGAAGAGCGACCTGCGTGACAGCTATCCGTTCGGGATGTTCGCGGTGCCGCAGGAGCGGGTCTCGCGTATTCATGCGTCGTCGGGCACGACCGGCAAACCGACCGTGGTCGGCTACACGGCGCGCGACATCGATACGTGGGCGAATCTCGTTGCGCGCTCGATCCGCGCGGCCGGAGCGCGCCCCGGCGACAAGGTGCACGTGAGCTATGGGTACGGGCTGTTCACCGGCGGCCTCGGCGCGCACTACGGCGCCGAGCGCGCGGGCCTCACGGTCATTCCGTTCGGCGGCGGCCAGACCGAAAAACAGGTGCAGCTGATTCAGGACTTCCGCCCCGACATCATCATGGTGACGCCGAGCTACATGCTGTCGATCGCCGACGAGTTCGAACGGCAGGGCGTCGATCCGGCGCAGAGTTCGCTGCGCATCGGCATCTTCGGCGCCGAGCCGTGGACCAACGACATGCGCGTCGCGATCGAGCAGCGGATGAAGATCGACGCGGTCGACATCTACGGGCTGTCCGAAGTGATGGGCCCCGGCGTCGCGTCGGAATGCGTCGAAACGAAGGACGGCCCGACGATCTGGGAAGATCACTTCTACCCGGAAATCATCGATCCGGACACCGGCGAAGTGCTGCCGGACGGCGAACTCGGCGAGCTCGTGTTCACCTCGCTGACGAAGGAAGCGCTGCCGATTATCCGCTACCGGACGCGCGACCTCACGCGTCTGCTGCCGGGCACCGCACGTACAATGCGGCGCATGGAAAAGATCACGGGCCGCTCGGACGACATGATGATCGTGCGCGGCGTGAACGTGTTTCCGACGCAGATCGAGGAGCAGCTGCTGAAGCAGCGCGCGCTTGCGCCGCATTACCAGATCGTGCTGACGAAGGAAGGGCCGCTCGACGTACTGCCGCTCAACGTCGAGCCGTGCCCCGAAACGGCGCCCGACACCGCCGCGATTCAGGCGGCGAAGCAGGCGCTCGCGTACGACATCAAATCGCTGATCGGCGTGACGGCGGTGGTCAACGTGCTGCCGGTCAACGGGATCGAGCGCTCGGTGGGCAAGGCGCGCCGCGTGATCGACAAGCGCAAGGGCTGAGCCGGCAAGTCGTCGCGCGCCGCATAGCGAACGTCGACGCCCGCAACGCCATTTCGATGCAGCGCCCGACCGGCGAACGCCGGGCGGGCGTTTTTCTATTCATCGGCGCGAACCGCCTCGCCCGAACGATTTCGCCGACAGGCGCGCGCCGCGTCGGCTACGCGCCGCCATCGCCCGTCACGACGACCGACACGAAAACCCTCACGAATTCGGGAACAGCAGCCACATCCGGCCGACCTGCTTCATGCGACCGGCGAGGTCGCCGGCATCGTCGCCGAGCCCCCAGAAATAGTCGGCCCGCACGCCGCCCTTGATCGCGCTGCCCGTATCTTGCGCAAACACGAGCCGGTTCATCGGCGTGTTCGTCAGTGGGCGCGTGGTCTGCAGAAACACCGGCGTGCCGAGCGGAATCGACGCCGGATCGACGGCGATCGAACGCTCGGGCGTGAGCGGCACGCCGAGCGCGCCGATCGGACCGTCCGCGCCGCCGTGCGGCGCTTCTTCCTTCGTCGGCATCTCGCGGAAGAAGACGAACCGCGGGTTCGTGTCGAGCAGCGCGTCGACGCGGCCCGGATTCGCCTTCGCCCACGCCTTGATGCCCTGCATCGTCGCCTGCGCCGGCGTCAGTTCGCCGCGATCGAGCAGCCACTTGCCGATCGAGCGATACGGCTGATTGTTGGTGCCGCCGAAGCCGACCCGCATCACCGAGCCGTCGTCGAGCAGCACGCGCCCCGAGCCCTGCACCTGCAGGAAGAACGCCTCGATCGGGTCGTCGACCCACACGAGTTCGTTGCCGTTCAGTATCCCCGAGCGTTCGAGCTGCGCGCGCGCAGGCAGCGCCGCGCCGGCGCGATAGCCGGCCGGCCAGCGGTACAGCGCATATTGATACGGGCCGCGGCGCACGCGCGAGCCGTGCAGCAGCGGCTCGTAATAGCCGGTCACGAGGCCGTCGAGCGTGCCGTCGGTGTTCGCGAACTGGAACGGCGTGAAGTACGTTTCGAAAAACGCGCGCGCGCCGTTCGCGTCGAGTTCGTCGAGCCGCTCGGCGGCCGCGCACGCGCGCTGCCACGCCGGCTGCCGCGCGAGCCGCACGCAGTTCTGCCGCAGCGCGGCCGTCGCGCCGATCAGCGAATCGTCTTGCCAGCCCGGCACCTGCTGCCACGCCACCGGCGTGAGCCGCTTCGCGGCGACCTGCCCCGGCACGATCGCCGCGCCGGTCGGCGGCTTCAGCGCGGTCGGCCGCGTCGGCGCGCCGCCGCATGC
>NZ_KV786836.1:0-9946 GCF_001806955.1 Burkholderia sp. HMSC10F09 | reverse complement strand
CGCCGCGAAAACTGACGATCACATCATCGGCCTTCATTCTGTTGGTCTCCTGCGAAGCCGTGTCCGATGCATCGCGCGCATGCCGGCGCCGTTCTCGTTCTACGTATTCGGCGGCCGCCGGTTACCCCGCGCGCGTGAATTGACTATAGCAATCAATGGCTATAGCCTGTATAGCCAAATCGCACTCGATGATAATGCCATTTCATGCGAGCCGTCCTGTTGACCGACCTGTTGGCGCGCGCATTGTCCGATGGCGGCAGCGATACGCTGCAGCACCGGATCTACGACGTCGTGCGGCGCGGTGTGCTGGATCATACGCTCGCCGCGGGGCAGAAACTGCCGTCGTCGCGCACGCTCGCGCAGGAACTCGGCATTTCCCGGATCACCGTCTCGCTCGCCTACGATCGACTGATCGCCGAGAACTATCTCGTCGCGCGCACCGGCAGCGGCACGTTCGTCGCGCCGACGAGCCCGCGGCCGCTGAGCGGCCCCGGCGAAATCGTGCATACGCGCCATTCGATGACGCTGTCGCAGCGCGGCGCGATGCTCGACCGGCTGCCGGGCGGCGTCACGCAAAGCTACGGCCCATTCGTGCCCGGCGTCGCCGACACGCCGATGTTCCCGTTTCACGTATGGCGCCGGCTGATCGCGCGGCATATCGGCAAGGGCGACCTGTCGCTGTCCGGCTATGCGCTCGACGGCGGCTACGCGCCGCTGCGCGCCGCGGTCGCGCGCTACCTGAAGATCTCGCGCTCGGTCGTCTGCGAGCCCGAGCAGGTCATCATCACGTCCGGTACGCACCAGTCGATCGATCTCTGCGCGCGGCTGCTCGCCGATCCGGGCGACGTCGCGATCGTCGAGAACCCGTGTCACTGGGCGTTCCCGACCGTGCTGTCGGCCGCCGGCCTCGAACTCGTCGCGAGCGCGATCGATGCGGCCGGCCTGTCGCTGAACGACATCGATACGCCGGCGCGCGCGCGGCTGGTCGTGACGAGCCCGTCGCACCAGTATCCGACCGGCGCCGTGATGCCGCTGTCGCGCCGGCTCGAACTGCTGCAGAGCGCACGCACGCGGAACCTGTGGGTGATGGAAGACGACTACGACAGCGAATTCCGCTACGACGGCATGCCGCTGCCGTCGCTTCAAGGACTCGACAGCGACGCGCGCGTGATTTACGGCGGCACGTTCAGCAAGGCGATGTATCCGGGCGTGCGCATCGCCTATCTGGTCGTGCCCGCGCATCTGGCCGACACGTTCGCGAAGGCCTGCGCGAAGCTGTACCGCCCCGGCCAGCTGCACATCCAGGCCGCGCTCGCCGACTTCATCGACGACGGCCACTTCGCGCAGCACGTGCGGCGGATGCGGATCGAATACGCGCAGCGTCAGCAGTTGCTGCGCGACGCGCTGCATGCGGAATTCGGCAGCTCGATCCGGCTGTCGGACGCGCGCGCGGGACTGCATCTGTTCGCGAGCTTCGATGCGGACGTGTCGACGCGTGCGCTGACCGACGTCGCGCGCGCGGACGGTCTGATTCTCGGCCGGCCGCATTTCGTCGCGCCGCACGCGCTCGCCGATCGCAGCATCGTGCTCGGCTACGGCGGCGTCGCGCAAAGCGCGATCGGCGATGGCGTGAAGCGGCTCGGGCGCGCGTATGCGCGCACGCTCGAGGCGACGTAGCCGCGGCTGCGCGCGAACCGTCACAGGGCGGCGAGCGCGCCGTCGGCGGCCGCGAGCAGCAGATCCGCGTGTTCCTGCGTAAACGGCAGCAGCGGACGGATCTTCAGCACGTTGCCGCGCACGCCGGTCGCGCTGATCAGCACGCCGCGCTCGCGCATCAGATTGACGACGCGCTGCGTCTCGTCTTCGGCCGGCGTCTTCGCGTGGCGGCCGCGCACGAGCTCGACGCCGAGGAACAAACCGTCGCCGCGCACGTCGCCGATCAGGTCGTGCTTGCGCGCGAGCGTGCGAAACCCTTCGCGCAGATACGCGCCGATCCGGCTCGCGTTCGCCTGCAGACCGTCGTTGACGATCACGTCGAGCGTCGCGGCCGCCGCCGCGCACGACACCGGATTGCCGCCGAACGTATTGAAATAGCGCGTGTCCTTGCCGAACCGCTCGAGCACCTCGGCGCGTGCGGCGAGACCGGCGATCGGATGACCGTTGCCCATCGGCTTGCCCATCGTCACCAGATCCGGAACCACGTCGTGCCGCTCGAAGCCCCACATCTTCGAGCCGGTACGCGCGAAGCCGGCCTGCACTTCGTCCGCGATGAAGACGCCGCCGGCCTGCCGGATCGCCGCGACCGCACCCTGCAGAAAACCGCGCGGATCGGCGAACACGCCGTCGCTCGTGAACAGCGTGTCGACGATCAGCGCGGCGGGCCGCACGCCGTGCCGCACGAGGTCGTCGATCGCGCGCTGCACGTCGCGTGCGAACCGCGCACCGACGTCGGCGTCGTCGCCGCGATACGTATCGGGCGGCGCGACCGCGCGCACGTGCAGGCCGAGCGGCACGTGCCGGCCGAGCGACGGCGAGATCTCGGCGATCGCGGCCGTCACGCCGTGATAGGCGAGCTGCGTGACGATCACGCCGGTGCCGCCCGTGTACTGCTTCGCGATGCGCAGCGCGAGATCGTTCGCCTCGCTGCCCGTGCAGGTGAACATCGCCTGCGACAGCGCGTCGGGCATCGTGCGCAGCAGCCGTTCCGCGTAATCGAGTATGCCGTCGTGCAGATAGCGCGTATGGGTGTTCAGCGTGCCCGCCTGCTTCGCGATCGCCTCGACGACTTCGGGCCGGCAATGGCCGATCGACGCCACGTTGTTGTACGCGTCGAGATATGCGCGGCCCGCGCTGTCGTAGAGCCACACGCCTTCGCCGCGCACGATGTGCAGCGGCGTTTCGTAGAACAGCCGGTACGCGGGCCCGAGCACGCGCGCACGCCGCTCGACGAGCGCACGCGCCTGCGCGTCGAGTGCCGATGCGCGCTGCGGGTCGAACGCGTTGAGCATCGCCGGATCACTGCGCATGAAGATTCTCCTGTTCGTGGCGGATCGCGTCGCCGATGATGCGCGCCGCGTCGCCGTCGGGCAGTGCGGCGAGCCGGTGCAGGCCCGTCCACGACAGCGCGTTGTTGCGCAGGATGTAGGCGCTGTTCTCGGGATGCTCGCGCGCGCGCCAGCCGGTGATCAGTACCGTCATCAGCAGCCGCGCGACGATCAGCTCCGGCAACACTGCCAGTTCGTCGCCGCTCAGCGGGTTCGCGCGGTGGTACGCGCAGATGCACTCGACGGCCGTCTCGAGCGGATTCGTCGTATCGGCAAGCTGATACGACGACGCGACCGCGAGCTCGTTGACGAGCGGCGCGTGCACCATGTCGCCGAAATCGAGGATCGCGGTGATGCGGTCGGTGTCGGTCTCGTCGACGAGCACGTTGTACGGGTTCAGATCGTTGTGAATCACCTGACGCCGCAGTGTCGTCATGCGGCGCGCGGTGTGTGCGTCGTGGCGGTCGAGCAGATGGCGCGCGAGCGCGCGCGGCTCGCCGCCGTCGACGTAGTCGAGCAGCGGGCGCAGCTGCGACAGATGCTGGATGTCCCACAACAGCCGGTGCCCCGCATGCGCGTGCGTAAAGCCGCGCAGCGCGCGGTCGAAGCGGCCGAGCGCGGTACCGAGCGCGCGGCGCTGCCGTCGCGAGCGCTCGACGCGATGCAGCGGGATGCCGGGCGCGAACGTGATCATCCGCACTGCCTGGCGCGCGTGCTCGCCCGCGACGTCGCGCCAGTGAATGTAACGGCCCGACCGGTCGCGCATCAGCCGCGGCACCGGCAGCGCCGCGTCGGCCTCGATCACCTGCAGCTGCGCGAACGTCTGGAACTCCGTCACGCCCGCCTGCTCGGCCGGATGCGCGAGCTTCAGCACGTACGACGCGCCGTCCGCCGCGTCGATGCGGAAGTTCTGGTCGCGTTCGCTCGCCAGCGCGCTCGCCGTGCCGACGATGCCGAACGCGTCGGCCGCCAGCGCCTCCGCTTCGTCGATGCCGATGCGCGGCGATGCGACGGAAAACAGCGTGTCGTGCCTGAGCGGGCCGGCGGCAGCATCATGCATCGTCGCCTCCTGCCGGCCGGCATGCGCCCCCGCCGCTCGATGAATCGACCTTCACGCGCGTCATGTTCGCCCTCGCTCGTCGTATGGATGTCGAGCGAACTCTAGAGCACACTGGCTTTATGGCGAATAGCCACTTGTCATCACGTTATAAGGCCACTTTCGTGACGGCGGTGGCTGCGGCGGCTGGCTGGGACGTTCGGCCATCCCGTTGCGGCGGCGGGCGTCGGCCGTGAGCCGGGCTCGGCGTCGGCTGCACCGTCGCGCGCCTTCGAGATCGCCTCGACGAGCTTCAGCTCGTCGTCGAGCGACAGCGTCGTGTCGAGCACGTCGCCGCCGAACGACGCGAGCGCGGCGCTGAGCCGGGCGACGTCCAGTTGCGTGACCGCGAACGCGACCGTCACGGTGCCGGTCCGAACCTTGCGCCCGACGCGCTCGATCAGCGCATCGTCGATCGGCCGATCGCGCAGCGCATCGAGCGATGCGTCGATGCGCGCGAACGCGTCGGCGAGCAGTGAGCCGTGCGACACGTGCGCAGGATCGGCCGCGTGCGTGGTCCGGCTGCCGTCGCCCGCACATTCGACGATCACGACGCCCGACAGCGCGACCGTCCGTGCGTCGCGCAGCGCGGCGAGCGCCGCGAGCGCGCGATGCGCCGTGTCGAGATCGGGGTAGGACAATGCAATCAGCGTATTGATCGGCAACTCCGGCTAGAGGTGCGTCGCGACGCCGGCGGCAGGTCCGCGAGGCATGCCTGCGTCGCGACTGCCGCAACGGCGATCCGCCTCGCCCATCGGATGACGGTCGTCATGGGCTTCGGATGCAACGCGCGCGCGGCGCTGGTACGATCGTCGCACCGAACCGACGATCACGATCGATGGAGGGTTTCGAACGATGCACGCCAGCGAAATGTTCATGGGTCACGAGATTCGCGTCGAGGCGACGCGCAACGAACGCGGCGCGTGGGTCGCGCACGTGCGGATCTTCCGCGACGGCGCACCGGTCGACCTGCCGGCGCCCGAGCTCGTCACGCCCGAATGGCTCACCTGCGACGAAGCGCTGCGCGGCGGCCTCGACCAGGGGCGCATCATGCTGAAGACGCACGACCGCTGAGCGCGGCGCGCTCATCGTTCGCCGCCAAGCCGCGCGGGCGCGCGCACGCAGCGGCCCGCATCGAACGCGTCGCGCATCGGCCGCGATACGTCGTCCAGCGTCGACCGACGTCGAGCCGGCAGTGTCGCGATCGACGATCCGATGACCGATGTTGCGCTCGGCGATCGCGTTGAGCAGTGCGTCGACCAGATACTTGTCCATTCCGTTTCCCGTCAGGCTTGCGCACATTCGTTGCGTACGCAACGTTACCGAAGCCGTTTGCGTCCTCGCCATGTCTGTCCGATCTGCATCGCTTCCTCGCGATCGGCATGCATCGACGCGCTGCGCTCAGCCGAGCGCCTGACGCATCACCTTGCCGCCGAATCCCGTCACGACGTTGTCGACCGAGAACGGCGTCGCTTCCTTCGCCTCGAGAATCACGGCGGCGCTGCCGGGCGCGAGCGTGACCGCGACCGATTCGACGAAGCGGCCGTCGAGCAGCGCGCTGCTCGCCGCATCGGCGAGCACGCCCGCGCCCGCACCGGCGGCCAAGCCCGTCACGACGCCAAGCGGGCCCGCGAGCAGGCCGAGCAGCGCGCCGGCGATCGCGCCGATCGCGCCGCCGCGAAACGGCCGCGCCTGGGCGTCGAGCACCGCGAGCTTGCCGGCCGCATCGCGTTCGACGACGACACCGTTGTCGATCGCGAATCCTTCGTTCTTCTCCGACAACGCGTCGAAATCGTTCGCCGCGCGTCGGGCCAGGTCCGCGCTGCCGAATACGGCAACGATCAGTTGCTTGCTCATCCGATCCCTCTCGTTTGCAAGGCGCGCCCCGCCGCGGCGCGACGGTTCGGCGCGGGTGCTTGCCGGCCGGCGCGAAGCAGCAGCCGCGCGGCCGGCGTGCGTTCAGATGCCGGTTGCGCGTTCGCGGGCGCGTGCGGCATCGACATACGCACGTGCGGCCGCGGCCTGCATCGCCGCAGCCGGTTCAGGCTGCGCGCCGGCCGCGTCGTGCGCAGCGCGCGCCTGCCGGTACGCCTGCTCGGCCGCGTGCTGCAAGTCGATCGCGCGCGCGAAGTCGTTCGCGTTCGTCGTCATGCGTGAGCCTCCGTCGTGCGCGTCGCGCCGCGACGCCGTGCCGTTTGCCAACCGAAAGCTTGCGCGTGCTCGATCACCGGCTCGCACGCACATCGTCCTCGACGTCGCCGACTTCGGCCGGATACCGGTGCTGGCCGAAACTGAGGATCAGCACGCCGAGCGCGAGCAGCACGATGCCGAACGTCGTCATCAGCATCCGCTCGGGGCTGTCGGTCGCGCCGCGCAGGATCAGGTCGCGCGCGAGCGACGTCATCGCGATGAACAGCGGAAAGCGCACCGGCAGGCGGCCGAGCCGCAGATAGCGCACGTCCATCGCGAGCACTTCGAGATACAGGAACATCAGCAGCAGGTCGGTCAGCGACACCTCGCCCGCGAGCACGACCTTCCACGCCTCCTGCGCCATCGCGAACGCCGTCGCGAGGCCGATCACGATCAGCCCCGCGAGTTCGGCCGCATGGAGAAAATGGCCGAAGCGGCGGCGAATGCGCTCGGCGGGCGAACAGGCGACGGTGGACGTATTCAGCATGTTTCGTGATTCGATGGAAAACGCGCGCAGCTCAGCGACGCGCCGCATGCAGCGCGTGCGGCGCAGCGCGGCGCGCCTCGGCGACGTGTGCGTCGGGCGGCCGGATGCCGGCATCGGCCGTCGCATCGTCGACGGCCGACAGCGTGCGAACGCAACACTGATGAAACGCGATGCCGGCATCGGTGCATGCGACGCCGTCATCGGCGCAGCGCAACAGCAGACGGCAGCCGAGATAGCGTTCGAGGCCGTCGATCCGGTCGCTCACGTGCGCGGCGCCGAGCTTCAGTTCGGACGCCGCACCGGGCAGTCCGCCGTGCTCGACCACCGCAACATAGATGCGCATCGCTTCAAGCAGATTCATCGTCGTGCTCCTCGTCGGCGGCCGAGCGAACCCAATCTACTGCACGCCACCTGCACAAACAAGAGCACAGCCGAGCGTGCGGCAGGAGTACAGCCGCGCATCGGCACGATGGATTCGGTGCATGGTTTGTGCATTCGCAGGACAGATCGGCGATACGTGTTCCAAAGACTCGCCGAAGCTGCTAGATTGCAGGCTCGACCGCGCGATGCGAAGCGAACGTCGCGCACCGGGCGCATGCGCCGCGCCCGCGTGCATCGCTTTTCCGCATGCGCGGCGATTGCGCCGCATTGCGCGTTGCGACCGTACGCAGCGCGTTTCATCCGCATGTCATACAAGAGAACAGTCGCATGACCGAGTTCATCCGTTTCCGTTCGCGCGCCGCGGCAGCCGCGCGCCGTCCTTCCCGACATGACTGACCGGCAGGCCGCAATGGAAACACGTCCCCCGCTCTCCCAGGCCGTCCACAGTCCGATCAGGCGCAGCGCGATCTTTCTCGTCGCGACGATCAATCCCGGCGACGCGCATGCCGACACGATCCGCTCGTGGTGCGGCGACATCGCCGCGCTCGTGCGCTCGGTCGGCAAGCGCGTGCCGGGCGGCAACCTGTCGTGCGTCTGCGGCTTCGGCTCGGACGCATGGGACGCGCTGTTCGGCGAACCGCGTCCCGCGGCATTGCATCCGTTCCGCGAATTCGGCGCCGGCCAGCGCGTCGCGATCGCGACGCCCGGCGACATCCTGCTGCACATTCGCGCCGATGCGATGGACCTCTGCTTCGAGCTCGCGACGCAGCTGCTCGCCGCGCTCGGCGATGCGGTGACCGTCGTCGACGAAGTGCACGGCTTTCGCAACTTCGACCAGCGCGCGATGATCGGCTTCGTCGACGGCACCGAGAATCCGGAAGGCCGCGATGCGGTCGACTTCACGGTAATCGGCGACGAGGATGCGGCGTTCGCCGGCGGCAGCTACGTGATCGTGCAGAAGTACCTGCACGACATGGCCGGCTGGAACGCGCTGCCGGTCGAGACGCAGGAGCGCATCATCGGCCGCACGAAGCTGTCCGACATCGAACTGGCGCCGGACGTGAAGCCGTCGTCGTCGCACAGCTCGCTGACGACGCTCGACGAGAACGGCAAGGAAGTGAAGATCCTGCGCGACAACATGCCGTTCGGCCGGCCGGGCGCCGGCGAATTCGGCACTTATTTCATCGGCTATGCGCGCTCGCCGGCACCGATCGAGCAGATGCTCGAGAATATGTTCGTCGGCCGCCCGCCGGGCAACTACGACCGGCTACTCGATTTCAGCCGCGCGGTTACCGGCTCGCTGTTCTTCGTGCCGTCGGCCGACCTGCTCGACGCGCTGCCCGACCGCGCCGCGCCCGCCGAGGCCGCCGAGGCCGCCCCGTCATCGAACGAGCCGCACCGCGACGGCTCGCTGAAAATCGGATCGCTCAAAGGAGTCAAAAGCGTATGAACAATCTGCACCGCGAACTCGCGCCGATCTCCAGCGCCGCCTGGGAGCAAATCGAGGAAGAAGTCGCGCGCACCTTCAAGCGTTCGGTGGCCGGCCGCCGCGTGGTCGACGTCGAAGGCCCCAAGGGCCCCGAACTCTCGGCCGTCGGCACCGGGCACCTGCGCGACGTCGCGGCGCCGCGCGAGCACGTCGATGCGCGGCTGCGCGAGGTGCGCACGATCGTCGAGCTGACGGTGCCGTTCGAACTCGACCGCGCCGCGATCGACAGCGTCGAGCGCGGTGCGCGCGACGCCGACTGGCAGGCGGCCAAGGAAGCCGCGCAGCGGCTCGCGTTTGCGGAAGACAGCGCGATCTTCGACGGCTATCCGGCCGCCGGCATCGTCGGGATCCGCGAAGGCACGTCGAACCGCAAGCTCACGCTGCCGAGCGACGTCGGCGCCTATCCGGACGCCATCAGCGATGCGCTCGAGGCGCTGCGCCTCGCGGGCGTCGACGGCCCGTACTCGGTGCTGCTCGGCGCCGATGCCTATACCGCGCTCAGCGAGGCGCGCGATCAGGGCTATCCGGTCATCGAGCACATCAAGCGGATCGTCAGCGGCGAGATCGTCTGGGCGCCGGCGATCAGCGGCGGCTGCGTGCTGTCGACGCGCGGCGGCGATTACGAGCTTCATCTCGGCGAAGACGTGTCGATCGGCTATGCGAGCCACACCGACAAGGTCGTTCGCCTGTATCTGCGCGAAACCTTGACGTTCCTGATGCTGACGAGCGAAGCGTCGGTCGCGGTCGCGCCGGCCGCCGGCACGGCCGCCTGATGCGCCGCCCGCGCGCGATGCCGGCCCGGCGTCGCGCGCTTTGCGGCCGCACGACGGCCGCCCGTTCGTCGCCGATCGAACCCATCCCGCATGGAGGGAATCATGAGCGATACGAATGATGCAATGCAGAAGCTGCAAGCCGCGGTCGACGGGCTGAAGCAAACCGTCGACGCCAACGCCGGCAGCCGGGCCGCCGAGGTCGCCGTGCTGTTCACCGTCGTGTCGCTGATGCTGGCCGAACTGCCGCCCGACACGCGCAATCTGATCGAAGATTCCTTTTCCGTATGGGCCGACGGTCTGTCGGACGCCGCGTTGTCCGCGAGCGTCAAGCAGATCGCGCGACAGCGGCTCGCGATGACGTTCGACGCGTGACGCCGCCGCGTCGCGCGCGAGCGCCGGCCGGCTCGCGCCATGCAAGCCGCCCTCTTCGTCGCCGCTTGCGCGACGCACAGCGGTTGCGCCGCGCGCGCACCCGCCCCTGACACA
>NZ_KV786835.1:0-1405 GCF_001806955.1 Burkholderia sp. HMSC10F09 | reverse complement strand
GGTCGCCGCCGCGAGCGCGCCCGCGGCGAGCGGCGCGCAGGCCGCGGACACGAAGGCGCCGCCGCTCGACCTGACGATTCGTCATGTCGCGATCGACGGCGGCACGGTGAACCTCGACGACCGCGTTCCCGCGACGCCGACCGCGCTGGCGCTGACGAAGCTCGCCGCGACGCTCGACGGTTTCGCGCTGCAACGCAAGACGCCCGCGAAATACACGCTGTCGACATCGCTGTCGCGCGGCGGCGACCTGAAGGCCGAAGGCACGGTCGACGTCGCGGCGAAGCAGGTCGACACGAAGCTCGTCGTCGATGCGCTCGCGCTCGCGCCGTTGCAGCCGTATCTCGGCGAGGCGACGCGCGCGCGCGTGCTCGACGGCGCGCTCGGCGCGACGATCAACGCGAAGGCCGACTGGGGCAAGACGCCGCTCGACGCGCAGGTCGCCGACAGCGAACTGAGCCTGAAGTCGCTGAAGCTCGCGACGCCCGATGCGAAGGCGCCGGCGATCGTGCTGCCCGACGCGCGCGCGAAGATCGCGAAGGTCGACGTGGCCGCGCGCACCGCCGAGATTGCGAGCGTCGACGCGCACGGGCTCGCGCTCGACGTGAAGCGTCTGAAGAACGGCAACATCGATCTCGCGGCGTTCGCGAGCCCCGCGCAGCCGGCGGTGCCGCAGCGCACGGTCGCGCGCAAGGCGCAGGCCGCCGCGCCGTCGTGGCACTACCGGATCGATGCGCTGAACGTGAAGGAGGCATCCGCGAACTTCACCGATCTGTCGACGCCGCGTCCGGTAAAGCTCGCGATCAAGCCGCTCGATCTGTCGGTGCAGAAGCTCGGCGACGACATGACGAAGCCGCTGCCCGTGCAACTGAAGGCGACGCTGAATCGCAAGGGTTCGCTGAACGTCGCGGGCGACGTGACCGCGCAGCCGCTGAAGCTCGCGCTGAAGATCGACGGCAACCGCGTCGATGCGGCCGCGTTCGAGCCGTATTTCGGCAGCGCGTTGAACGCGACGATCGCGAGCGCGCTGCTCAACGCGCAGGGCAACCTGACGTTCGCGCAGGCGAAGGACACGATGCGCGCGGCCTATCGCGGTAACGTCGCGCTCGTCGACGTGCGGATGCTCGACAAGGCGACGTCCGATCCGTTCGCCGGCTGGCGCTCGCTCGCGCTGACGAACCTGAAGGCGAACTACGACGACAAGGGCACCGACGTCGACGCCGCACGCGTCACGTTCTCGAACTTCTACGGCCGCGTGCTGCTCGATGCGCAAGGGCGCCTGAACCTGAACGACATCGTCGCGAAGGAGACGGGGCCCGCGCAGTCGCTCACGCGCGATGCGAGCAAGAGCGAGCCGGTGCCGCTGTCGCCGGGCGTCACGCCGCCGGCCGCGGCGCAGGCCGCCTCG
>NZ_KV786834.1:0-4327 GCF_001806955.1 Burkholderia sp. HMSC10F09 | reverse complement strand
CGCGGTGAGAAGGCAGCCGGCAAGGAGGCCGACGCCGAGGCGCACCCCGACACCGACACCGACGCGCCGCGCGCCCGCGCGACGAAAGCGAAACGGCCGCCCGCGCTGTCGCGCGTCGAAGGTGCGGTGCGCGCGCCGTTGCCGGAGCGCGTCGCGCCGCAGCTCGCGACGCTCGTCGATGCGCCGCCCACGCACGGCGACTGGCGCTACGAACTGAAGTTCGACGGCTACCGGATGCTCGCGCGCATCGCGGGCAAGGGCGCGCGGCGGCGCGTGACGCTGATGACGCGCGAGGGCCGCGACTGGACGCCGAAGCTGCGCGCGCTGCGCGATGCGCTCGCGGCGCTCGACGTCGACGATGCATGGCTCGACGGCGAAGCGGTCGTGCTCGGCGAGAACGGGCTGCCCGATTTTCAGCGGCTGCAGAACGCGCTCGGTTCCGGGCAGTCGGATGCGGTCACGCTGTTCGTGTTCGATCTGCCCTACCTGAACGGCTATGACCTGCGCGATGCGCCGCTGACCGCACGCCGCGCGCAACTCGAACCGCTGTTCGACGACGCCGATCCGGCGCGCCTGCGGTTTTCGCCGGATCTCGGCAGCGATGCGGCCGGACTGATCGCGAACGCGTGCGACACGGGCCTCGAAGGGCTGATCGGCAAGCGCGCGGACGCACGCTACCGCGCGGGACGCTCGCCGGCCTGGATCAAGCTCAAATGCCGGCGCCGGCAGGAGTTCGTGATCGGCGGCTATACGGAGCCGACCGGCAGCCGCCACGGCTTCGGCGCGCTGCTGCTCGGCGTGCACGAACCGGCGCCGAACGGCAAGCGCACGCGCGGCGCGGCGCCGCTGCGTTACGTCGGCCGGGTCGGCACCGGCTTCGACACGCGGATGCTCGACAAGCTCGCGCCGCTGCTGCGCGAGCACGAACGCGCGTCGTCGCCGTTCGATCCGCCGCCGCAAGGGTGGTCGCGCACGCGCGTCCACTGGGTCGAGCCGACGCTCGTCGCCGAATGCGAATTCGCGGAATGGACCGGCGACGGCATCGTGCGACAGGCCGCGTTCGTGGCGCTGCGCGAGGACAAGCCGGCGTCGCAGATCGTCAGGGAAGTCGCACGCCACCCCACCACGGAGAACACGATGGACGAGCGCACGACCTCATCCGCGCGGCGCGGCCGCGCCGCCGCCGACACGCACGATGGCGGGCAAGAACGCGCGCAGCATCGCACGCCCGCCGCGCGCGGCAAGTCGGCGCCCGATCAGGTCGGCCAGGTCCGCATCACGCATCCGGAGCGCGTGCTCGATCGCGAGAGCGGCACGCGCAAGATCGATCTCGCACACTACTGGGAGCGCGTCGCGCCGTGGGCGCTGCCCGATCTCGCGGGCCGCCCGGTGTCGCTCGTGCGCGCGCCGCAGGACATCGGCGGCGAGCTGTTTTTCCAGAAGCATGCGGAGCGCCGCGAGATTCCGTTCGTCACGCAGCATCCGGGACTCGATCCCGGACACGGTCCGTTGCTGTCGATCGACAGCGTCGATGCGCTGATCGGCGCCGCGCAGATGGGGACGATCGAACTGCATACGTGGAACGCGCACGCGTCGAACATCGAGCGGCCGGACCGGATCGTGTTCGACCTCGATCCCGATCCCGCGCTGCCGTGGCGCACGATGATCGAGGCCGCGCAGCTCGTGCGCGGGCTGCTCGACGAGCTGGGCCTCGTGTCGTTCTGCAAGACGAGCGGCGGCAAGGGGCTGCACGTCGTCGTGCCGATCACGCGGCATTCGGGCTGGGACGAGATGAAGGACTTCTCGCGCGCGGTCGCGCAGCACATCGCAGGCGCGCTGCCCGACCGCTTCACGGCGACGATGGGGCCGCGTCACCGGCGCGGCAAGATCTTCATCGACTATCTGCGCAACGGGCGTGGCGCGAGCACGATCGCGGCCTACTCGGTGCGTGCGCGGCCGGGCATGGGCGTGTCGGTGCCGATCGACTGGGACGAAGTTCCGGCCACGACGGGCGGCGCGCAGTGGACGATCGACACCGTGCACGAACGGCTCGACGCGCTCGAGCACGATCCGTGGGAAGCGTACGCGGACACGCGCCAGCGGATCACGGCCGCGATGCGCACGCGCCTCGCCGCGCGCTGAGCGCCGTCAATGCCGGCGCTGCCGGCGGTGATACCAGTTCATCAACGGCGTCGCCGAGATGCCGTGCGCGACCACCGACGCGGACACCACCGCGAGCACCGGCGCCGAAAGCGGACGCACGGTATCGGTCGGCCCGTGCTCGAGCGCGAACAGCAGGTAGTAGAACGAGCCGATGCCGCGGATGCCGAACCAGGCCATTAGCCGCCGCTGCGCGATCGTCGCGCGCGAGCCGGCCAGCGTGAGCCGCACCGCGAGCGGCCGCACGACGACGAACAGCAGCGCGGCCAGCGCGAGCGCGCGCCACGTGATCAGCGGGCCCGGCAGCGTCGCGAGCACGCTGCCGACCATCGTCATCACGACCGCTTCGGCGATGCGTTCGAGCTCGATCGTGAAGCCGAGCACCGATTCGGCCATGAACGCATGGGCCTTGTCCGGATCCTTTTCGGTTGCAACGACGTCGGCCGAGTCGACCTGGCCGATCACTTCGCGCGGATCGCGGTCGCCGCTCGCGCGATGCTCGACGCGGCGCATCGCGACGCCGGCCGCGAACGTCGCGATGAAGCCGAACGCATGCGCGACTTCGGCGGCGCCGTACGACAGCACGATCAGCGCGAGCGCGAAGAAGCCTTCGAAGCCGAGCGCCTGCGCGTAGCGCATGCGCAGCCAGCCGATCGTCTTCGTCGTGATCCAGCCGAGCCCGCCGCCGATCGCCGCTGCGCCGACGATGCCCCAGGCGGTCGCGAGCGCGAACGACAGCGACAGCGGCGCCCTGCCGTGCGTCGCCTCCGGCGCACCGCAGAGCGCGAGCGCGGCGAGCGCGAACGGCAGCGCGATCCCGTCGTTCATCCCGCCTTCGCCGGAGAGCGCGAAGCGCACGAGGTCGCGATCGCCGGGGTCGTGCACCTGCACGTCGTGCGCGAGCACGGGATCGGTCGGCGCAAGAATCGCCGCAAGCAGCAGCGCGGGCGCCCAGCCGATGCCGAGCGCGAACACCGCGCAGGCGGCGAGCAGCGGCACGGTGACGATCATCGCGAGCAGCCCGAGCCGGCACGGCACGAGCCACAGCGGGTCGGACAGCGGCACGCGCAGCCGCAGCCCGATCGCGAACAGCGACACGAGCAGCCCGATCTCGACGATCATCCGCAGCAGCGCCGCGTCGCGCTCGATGTCGACGTGTAGCAGCCCGGCGCCAGCCGGGCCCAATGCGATGCCGAGCACGAGATAGATCATCGCGGTGCTGCACGGCAGATGACGCAGCGCCGACGTCGCGATGCCCATGCCCATCAGCACCGCGCCGGTGATCAGATACCACAGCGTTTCATGCATGCGTGCAGTCCGGAAACGGGAGGCAGGCGCACGCGTGCGTCACGGCTTGCGGCCGAACGCTTCGCGCAGCTTGCGCTTCGCGCGCTCGAGCGTCGTGCGGCGCGTTTTCGGCAGGTTGCGGCCCGCGCGGTTCACGTAGAAGTTCAGCATCGACATCGCCGACTGGAACGGCGTCGCCTTGCGGCGGCGGCTGCGTTCGGCCGAGCGTTTCAGCGACGCGGCGATCTCGCCCGGATCGTCGGACTTGAAGATCTCGGGTTCGAGGTCGAGCGCGTCGCTGTCGCGCGTGACGTCGGCCGACCAGCGTGTCGCGTGGCCGCGATCGGTGCTGCGCGCGCGGCCCGCGCGCCGCGTCAGGCGTTTGCCGCGCGCGTGCGGCGGAGAGGAAGAAGGCATTGCATGACGCTCCGTCGTTGGCGTATGCGACGACGGCCCGCAATTCGCGTGCCGGCCGAGGCCGGTGCACGACGCGCGCATTCGAGCCACTGACGGCATGGGCCTTGCTGAAGAAACGGGGCAGATACTTCATTTCCGTTACGGAGAATCCGTCATGACGTCAGCCTTATCCACAACGAAATCCCCGGCGCGCCGCGTGCTCGGCTGCGCGGCCGCTGCCATGCTCGCGGCCGCGGCCGCCGGGAGCCCGGCGCTGGCACAGAACTCGCAACAGTCCGATCACGGCTCCGGCGCGCCGCTGTCGGCCGGCACCTCGAGCAGTTACACCGGCAACGGCGATACGGCCGCGCCGCCGCCGCCGAACATGCAGCAGTCGGACGGCGGACGCGGCGCGATGTCCTCGCACAGCGGCGCGAGCGGCCACGCGAAGCCCGGCGCGAAGGGCGCGGGCGCCGGCAACGGC